>JACPXA010000093.1 GCA_016196785.1 Elusimicrobiota bacterium | reverse complement strand
GAGGCGGCGGCGAAACCTGCCGGGACCCACCACCCCCACCAGCGTGCCCGCGGTTGATCGGCCTCAAATTCTGGCGGTAACCTCCGCATAATCCCGGGGGTTAAATCCTGTGGGGGGCGGGACAATGAAGTGTGGTGTCCCACCTTATGTAACCCCTGGATGAAGGATAGCGATTCTTGACAGGAACTACATGAGTTGACATGCTGATTCACCCAGTCACTGGCCTTCTGATCTAGGGTGCCTTGCTGATAGTCTTCCAGGTAGTGGTCAAACGCTTTGCACATGGTATCCTCGCACTTAGCTATACACTTCGGCCGCTCCTAGGTTACAGGGTGGCCTGTTACAGGACCCCATCCAATTGTCCCTTAAACTTCTCTTGCAATAGGCGCCGCGCCCGATGCAGGGAAACCTTCACTACCCCTTCGGATACCCCCATGACCTGGGCGATCTCTTGGCAACTCAAATCTTTCACATAATACAGCAGAAAGAGGGTTCGCCACTTTGGTTTCAGTGCTTGCAGCATGCGATCCAGGAGGGCGCTGGCCTCTTGCTGTTGCGCGGTTTCTTCTGGCTTGGGGTGACGATCCAACGGTTCTGGCCCCGGCCCCTCCTCTGGTTCCGCGTCCAGCGAGAAAAACTGGACCAGTCGCTGGCGCCGGAGCTGGTTGCGAATGACGTTGAGAGCCACCGTGTAGAGCCAGGTGGAGAATTTATAAGAGAGCTGGTAGGTGGAGAGTTTCCGAAAGGCCCGGACGAAGACTTCCTGTGTCACGTCCTCCGCTTCTTGAGTCTGTCTCAACGTGCGCCGGCACAGATCAAAGATCATCGGGTGGTACTTTGCCACGATGGCGCGGAAGGCCTCTCGGTCGCCCTGCAGCGTGGCCTGCACCCACAGAAGATCCTCGTCTTTGACCACTTAGGGGGGGGTGGTGCCGAGTCGTTGACGAATGCGTTCTTCCTCCCTCGACCCCGGAAGGAGCGGTTCACTAACGCCCTCAACATCAGCCAGGATTTCTGCCACCCGTTCAAAATCAGCGAGGATCTGCGCTTCAGACTGGCCGGCGTGGAAATCCTTCTTGAGAATCGCCAGCACCTGTCGCGCCCCCAACCCGAGGGTCCGTCCTTTCATCCATAGGAAGGGAAGGCGCTCAACAGAAGTTGAGGCGGCCGCCTGATGCAGCAGTTCAGCCCGATGCGGCCACGGGATACCATCTTTCTCCGTGACAAAATTCCACTCCGTAGCCCTCAGCAGAGCCGGGCAAGTGGGCGGCTTGGCCCACATGGCGTGAACTTGACGGACGGTGCCAGAAGAGATCCCCCAATCCAAGAGGGTCGCGATCCCCTGGATGCAGGGCGGGTCGTTGACTGCGGAGCTTTCTAGATTCAACTCGTTCAGGAGCGCACGACCGGCTCGTAGTTGACCCAGTAGCACTTCAAGCCGATGGGTAAGGAGTGTGGGATCTACCCGTTTGGCCAGCCCTTCCAGGAGCCGTTTGGTCAGTAACTCGGTCGGCAATCTTTCTCGCTGGGCTTGCTGGAAAAGTGCGGTGAGGCCTTGGCGGATCGTCACAGGCAGGGAGGGGTATGTGGACCAAATCGCCTCAAGCGGGTCCCTCTGTACGGCGTGGCTGGGAGAAGACCCCGCCAAGGCAAGGGATATCATGACCAGGACGAACGTGCGGAACTTAAAACTCATAGGTCATCCCGCCGAAGTAACTGGCGGATTTAAAATTGTATCGGAAAAATCGTTCAAACTGCGTGTTCGACGTTGAGTCACGCACGTTGCCCACGATTCGCAGGTTCAGCCCCTTCCAGAGACGATAGCTGAGGTTGGTTGTCACCACATGCGAGTTTTGGTGAATAGGGTCCGTGCCATACGCCCCGCCCTGGTTTTGAATCAGCCGGTCGCTATAATTGCGCCGTTCAAACGTGTAACGGGCCGAAAGATTCACCGGCCAGGGAGCCAGCACCCATTGGGTGGTGACTGAAATGCCCTGTTGGATAAAATCGTAGAAGTTCGGAATAAACTTCAAGCGGGCGATATCCGCATCGAAATGGTTTTGATTGGACCACCGGCGGTCCAGACTATATCCCAGCCGGACACTGAGGCCTACCCGGACATCCGGACGGATATCCAAAGGTTCGAAGAGATACACGCCGCCGAACTCGAGATGGAAGTCGCGGTCAGTTCGCGTATCCCTGCTGAAGCTGTCGTCTTCTTGGACAATTCGTTGGTCGGAAAATGATCGCCGGCTGAACAAGAGGCTTGCGTCCGCTCGGACCTTCGGGGTCATCCTCCATTCGCTTTCGAGCGTCCCTTGATGGACCTGATTGTTGAGAACTTTACTCCCGGGCTGAGGGACATCGAACTCCCTCCCGAATTGACTGGCGAGCGAGCGAAAGTTGGGATAGGTTGTCGAGTAAAACGCATATCCCATGCCTACGGAACGCGGGATGTACCCTTGTTCAGCCAGGCGACGGGTGGCGTTGCCCCCTGTGCCCACCCGATTGTAGTCAAACAACCCCTTTCCCCAGTCTTCATTTGTCGTCTCACGATACAGGACCGATTTAAAGCTGACAAAGGGTTTGACCGCCCATCGGCCCCCGTCAAATTGCTCCACCCATTTCAGGACCCCCTGGTTTTCAAGGGTTTGCTGGAAGAGCGTCCCTCCGCCAATCACATCCAAGACATCGCGGAACCCGCGGTAGTTAAAGGCATAGATCGGGACCAGCGTCCGCCGGTCGCTGAAGGACACCACTGGACTCAAGGTCAAGCTGGCAAGTGCCCCGGACGACGGGGAATTCCGTTCAAAACGGAACTGCCCACCTAGGACACTGGCATTGCCAATGAGTTGTGTGGTGGGGCGTGCCTCCACGGCCAGGGGGTTCCATCCGACGTATGCCATCGCAGGCAGAAACCTCAGCCAGGAAACAAGAAACCTTTTAGGGGAGCCGGGGTTTTTCTTCATTGCTTACTTCCGGCCTTTCACCAAGACATCAACCACTGAGGGGTCGGCTAAGGTGGAGGTGTCACCCAGCGAGCCGACGTCCCCTTCAGCGATCTTTCGTAAGATGCGGCGCATGATCTTTCCGGAACGGGTTTTGGGGAGGGCATCCGTAAATTGGATCTTATCCGGGGTGGCGATGGGGCTAATCCGTTGTCGGACATGTTCCCTCAGGGTTTGTTCCAAATGATCGGAGGGGCTCTGGCTGTTCTTCAGCGTGACGAAACAGTAGATCCCTTGCCCTTTCAGTTCATGGGGGTAGCCGACGACGGCCGTCTCAGCGACCGTCTCGTGGGACACTAAGGCATGCTCGATCTCGGCGGTGCTCAGACGGTGGCCTGCGACATTGATGACATCATCAATGCGTCCCTGGAGCCAGTAAAAGCCGTCCTGGTCCATCAGGCACCCATCCCCCGTGGAATACTTTCCGGGGAATCGGGCGAAATAGATTCTCCGGATGTTTTCATGCTTGCGGTCGCCATAGACGCCGCGCAGCATCCCTGGCCAGGGTTTGGTGATCACGAGGTATCCCTTCTCATTGGTTCCGGCCTTTGAGCCGTCCTCCCGGAGAATCTCTGGCACAATGCCAAAGAACGGTTTGGAGGCAGAGCCCGGTTTGGTGGGGATAGCACCCGGCAGCGGGGTGATCAAGATCCCCCCAGTCTCCGTCTGCCACCAGGTATCCACCACCGGACAGCGTCCACCGCCGATGACCCGATAGTACCACAACCACGCCGCCGGGTTGATGGGCTCCCCCACACTACCAAGGATGCGGAGGCTGGAGAGGTCATGCCTTGAAGGCCACTCATCCCCCAGCCGCATCAGCGCCCGGATCGCCGTGGGGGCGGTATAGAACACGCTGACTCGATGTTGCTTGATGATCTGCCAGAACCTGTCGGGCTGTGGGTAGGTGGGGATCCCCTCATACATGAGCACCGTCGCCCCATTGGAGAGCGGGCCATAGACCACGTAGGAGTGGCCGGTGACCCACCCAATGTCGGCGGTACACCAGAACAGGTCATCATCCTTGAGGTCAAAGATCCATTTGGCGGTCAGATGGGCGTAGAGCAGATATCCGCCAGTGGTATGCAGGACGCCTTTCGGTTTACCGGTAGACCCGCTGGTGTACAGTATAAACAGCGGATCTTCAGCATCCATGATCGCCGGGGGGCACGGGCGTTCAACAGCGGGATCTTTCATCTCCTCATGCCACCAGAAGTCTCGGTTGGGGGTCATCGCCACCTGGGCCTTAGCTCGGCGAAAGACGAGCACCTTCTTGACCCGCGGGCACCCGCGGAGCGCTTCATCCACCTTGGCTTTGAGCTCAATGACCTTGCCACCATGGAACCCGACGTCTGCCGTAATGACCATCGTGGCATCGCAGTCCAAGGTCCGTTCCTTCAACGCCTCGGCGCTGAACGCCGAAAACACGACCGAGTGGATGGCCCCGATCCGGGCGCAGGCCAAAAGCGCCATTGGAAGCTCGGGGATCATGGGCAGAAAGATCATGACCCGGTCGCCTCGCTGTACGCCGTGTTTCGTTAAGACATTAGCCAACCGACACACTTGAGTATGGAGCTCTTGATAGGTCAGCGTCCGTGACTCCCCTTCTCCCTCGCCCACCCAGATGACGGCGGCCTTGTTCCGCCGCCAGGAACTCAGATGCCGATCCAGGCAGTTAGCCGACGCGTTCAGTTTCCCCCCAACGAAGAACTGACAATACGGGGTTTCGACCTCTCCAATTCGTGTAAAGTCATGGGTGAGGACCTTCTTCCACTTCTTAAACCAATGAAGATGCTCCGCCGCCTGCCTCGCCCAAAACCGCTCCGGCCGCCGCACCGACTCCTGGTACAACCGTTCATATTCTTTCTGACTCTTAATGTACGCCCCCCGACTGATTGCCTTTGGTGGTCTGAACAGGAGACGTTCCCCCTGCTCAGATTTCCTTGGACTCATAATCCCCCTCATCTTAATTAATCTTGAGAGTGGGAAAGTCATAAGCACGAGGCGTTCGAAGGGGAAGATTCGGGGGATTCTCGAAAACATAGGCCGAGAATCAGCAGAAAGACAACCAACAGATATTGATACGTCCAGGCCACAGAGTTGCACAGGAGCAGAGTAGCCTACGAGAGTGCCAGGATGCCTGCCAGCGCACTCATCCGACGGCCATAGCGGTAGGCCAGTGCTAACAGGGGGACTTGCAGCAGACATTGGATGGGGAAGAGCCAACGCGTCAGGTTCCATTTGATGAACCAAGGGGCGAAGTAGAGGCTCATGGGGTACAGCTCATTGATTTTGAACCGTTTGATATAGAACCCGAACACATGTTCATAAAATTCCCTGACATGCGATCTGATCCCAACGGCCAGGATCAGTCCACCCACCACCAGTGCACCAAGGCCACTCCATCCCATGGCTTTCCATCCTTTCATTCGGCACCAACTCAGCAGCAAAAACGGTGCAAAGAGCCATCCCCATTGATGGGTCCCCACCATCGCCCCGACGCCGAGCGTGAATCCCCAGCCACGCCCCCTCGCCAGCGCGAACAGGGTGACGAGCAGCAAGGACCAAAAGGGTGTTTCGTACAGCTCGTGGCGATAGTGCCAATAGGGAAGGAGCAGAAACCCCGTCATGGCCCAGAGGATCTCCCAGGGCACCTCCCCCTGTTTGAAGGCGCCTCGGAAGTGAAAGAGTACCATGAGGACGATGGCCAGTTCAAACGCCAATGTCACCCATCTGAGGTCAACACCTGCAACGGCCGCCGGGAGATACGCCATCATGAGACCAGGCAGTCGCACATTTTGGGTCCTCGCGCCGTTGTCGAGGAGATAATACTGGTACGGATTGTCCCCATGGAGCAGGCTGAGCGCCCCTTCCTTCAGAATCGGTAACATATCGGACCGATGGGCGGTAATCGGAAAGAGAGACAGGGGAAGCCCCTTCATCACAAAAGCGCTTGCGATGAGAACGAGGGCAAGGAGTCCGTCCACACGTTTCGGGAGCTTGATCATCACGTCCTCGAGACGGAACCGTCCCTTGATGAACTGGAGGTAGT
This sequence comes from Elusimicrobiota bacterium, assembly GCA_016196785.1. Lineage (GTDB taxonomy): Bacteria > Elusimicrobiota > Elusimicrobia > 2-01-FULL-59-12 > JACPXA01 > JACPXA01. Next base: position 127 of record JACPXA010000093.1, on the reverse strand, counting down.
TTTCGATCTTCCAGCGCTTCCGGTAGGCTTTAGCCATCGCTTCGGCCTGTTTCAGGGTACGTGGAGAAAGGGTCGTCAGAAGGGCCATGGGTTCCTGTCTCATATAGCCGCGGTAGTGAAGCAGGGT
>JACPXA010000092.1 GCA_016196785.1 Elusimicrobiota bacterium | reverse complement strand
GTGGCAAGAGCCGGCGGGAAGTCTGTCCTCCCCGGCTCAGCCACCGAGGCTTCCTTGCTCCAGCCCCTGGGCCCTCCGCTCGCTGGTCTATCACTTCGCCATCGCCCCCGGCTCCCCTCAACTTTCTCACAAGAGCAACATGGCGTCGCCGTAGGAAAAGAAGCGGTAGCGATAGGCGATGGCATCACGATACAGCGCAAAGAGTCGATCGCGACCCTCTTGCCAAGAGTCTCCCGATGGACACAGAAAGGCGCACGCTAACAGGAGGGGGGTTGACCGCGGGGTATGGAAATTAGTCATCAAGGCGTCAACCACCCGAAACCGGTAGCCGGGGGTGATGAACAACTGGCTTTCCCCTTCGCCTTGCTGGATGGTTCCCTCTGCATCGGCGACCGTCTCAAGCGCTCTCACGACAGAGGTCCCAACGGCCACCACGCGCCCGCCCCGCCGGCGCGCGATGTTCAGCGCCTGCGCCGCTTCCGCACTCACCCGATACCGCTCAGGTAACATCTGATGCTCTTGGAGGGCAGCGGCCCGAAGGGGTCTGAACGTCCCCCACCCAACGTGCAGAAGGATTTTGACGACCTGAATGCCTTGTATCTCAAGCCTGCGGAGGAGGGTTTCTGTCAAATGGAACCCCGCAGTGGGAGCAGCCACGGAACCCGGTTCCTGAGCGTATACCGTCTGATAGCGTTCCCGATCGTTGATCGTCCGTTCTCTGACGCTTGTTCTGTCAATATAGGGCGGAAGCGGCGGTTGACCGTACCGTTCGATAAGAGTCCTGAGCTCGCCATTCTGACACGCCAGAAGCCAAGAGCCGGTGAGACGCCGCTCCACCACTTGGGTCTGGATGTCATCGGGGAACAGTAAGGCTCCACCCGGCCTCACCTTCCCTCCATAGATCAACGCCTCCCAGCGACCGGGGCGCATTTCCCCCAAAAGTAATACTTCCACCCTTCCGCCTGTAGGTTTTTTAGCCATCACGCGAGCCGGCAGCACTTTCGTGGTGTTAATCACCAGGCAATCTCCGGAACGAAGAAAATGGCCAAGTTCACGAACCCGGCTATGAACCCACCGGTGGGGTGCACGTTCGCATACCAAGAGGCGAGCGGCATCCCGCGGTTCGACCGGCTCCTGAGCAATAAGCTCGGGAGGAAAGGGGTAGGCAAACTCGCTGGTGTTCATGGGGCAAATCCCCCTCCATCCCCCTTTTTCAAAGGGGGAAGTGGCGGTGAATTACCGGTGCCATCTCTGAACACGTGAACCTGGATAGTAAAACGCGAGGATCTTTCGGTAGGAGTACCCTTTGAGGGCCATGGTTTTGGCCCCAACCTGACAGAGCCCAACCCCATGCCCCCACCCCCGTCCCTCAAACTCGAAGTCGCTCCCTCGCCGACTCAACCGGGTGATGAAGGTACTGCGGATCTGGTTGGGACTGACAGCCATCCGAAACCGATGCGCCGGAATGAGCACCGCCTTCCCTTGAGCAACGACCTCGATCTGGTTCGCACGACCCCCGCGGGTCCGGCCGACCAACGAGAGACGTCTGATGGCCCCTACCGTGTAGCCGGCGCTCCGGAGGCGGGTCCGAATCACCTTTTCCGACAAGCGAACGGTCCAATGATAATACTCATCGTCCCGACAAAACCGACATCTGACCCCTGACAGGCTGGGCGGGCTCTCCCAGGAGTTTCCGCCCCATACCATGGTGCTTGCGTCCGTCCTCCCACCGCAGGAATGGTGGAAGTAGGCATTCACCAATTTCCCCCGACGGTCCACCAGTACTTCATCAACCGTGGCGTTCACCGCCTGAATGGTTTTAGGATGTTCTCCATCTACCCCACCATATACCTGAGACGTGAAATCCGCCGTGAGATCAAACCCTGCAGCCTCTTCTTTGCCCAGGTTGGCCAGGGCAAAACTTCGGGAAACCACCGCTTGCGCCTTGAGCGCTTCGATCGGCCAATTGACTGAGGCCTCCCGCGGCAGCACCCCACAGAGGTAGCCATCAATCTCCACTTCGTTGATCACTGTAATCCCTTGGGCCCGCTGCCACTGAAGAAGGAGAGAATCCCTGTACCGTTTGCCGTTGAGCAGGAGCACCGTGTCATCCGCTTCGCCTTGGAAGCGAAGCGCGGGTTTCAACACTTGGTTACCGACCAGGAGGCCGTAGGACGTGGTGCGAACGGTCAGTTCCTCGGCCTCAGGGAACGGGTATTGCTCGCCAGTAGAGAGCTCAAGCACATGGTAGGGACCGGTGGCGCTCACCCGTACCGAGCGAACATGGCTCAAGAGCCCGATCCGGAGAAAAGTGTCGGGGGGTTCCCCCCCACAAACCTGCCCTACCAACAAAAAACTTACAAGGAGGGAAGCAGGAAATCTTTTGGGGAGGAGAGCCGGGGGATGTGGCGGAGTGAGCCTAAGCGGCCCACGTAGAAACTCGGTGAGCGCAGGGCGCGGATGCGCCCGAGCACACCAGAGTTTCGAGTGGGGCCAGAAGCGTAGCGAACGCAGCCACGCCCCCGGCTCTCCTCCCTTCCCTCTTAGCCCCGTCGGCTGAAGAACCACAAGAGGAGAGAGAGGATCACACTGACGACCAGGCACGTGACGATGGGAAAATAGAAGGTGAGGTGTTCCCGTTTGATGTAGATATCCCCAGGCAACCGGCCGAGGAAGGGGATCTTCAGCCCCAGGAAGAGGACCAGTCCTGCAAGGATCAACAAGCCGCCCAGCCCAATGAGCCATTTGCCAAGGGGTGCCCACGGGGCCATCGGTTAGAGCAGTTGACCTTGGGGATGAGGGGAGGTGCCTTGAGCAGAGGACATGCCGCGAGTGAGTTTGGTGTGGACATACGCCCGTTCGGTCGCGATGCGGCCACGCGGGGTCCGGGCGAGCAACCCACACTGGATCAGAAAGGGTTCACACACATCGGTGAGGGTCTCGACATCCTCGCTCAAGGAGACTGCCAGGGTTTCAACACCCACTGGTCCGCCGCCAAATTTTTCAATGAGGGTCGTCAAGAGCCGCCGATCCAATGCGTCCAGTCCTTCCTGATCTACCTCCAAGGCGGCTAACGCCTCGTCGGCTTCCCGCTGGGTAATGACCTTGGCGCCTCGGACCTGGGCAAAATCCCGCAGACGCCGAAGGAGCCGGTTAGCGACCCGCGGCGTCCCTCGGCTGCGCCGGGCGATCTCCATGGCCCCACTCTGATCTATTTCGATCTCTAGGATCTGACTCGACCGGTGCACGATCTGGCGCAATTCTTCCACGGAGTAGTACTTCAGATGGCCGACGATCCCAAAACGGTTCCGCAACGGACTCGTTAAGAGCCCAACGCGGGTCGTCGCCCCCACGAGCGTGAAGCGTGGGATCGACAGGCTGATCGTCTTGGCGCTGGGCCCTTCACCGATGATGATATCCAGCTTAAAATCCTCCATCACGGAGTAGAGCGTCTCCTCAATCACCCGCGACAAGCGATGAATCTCGTCAATAAAGAAGACGTCTCCGGGGGAGAGGCTCGTGAGGATCGCTGCGAGGTCGCCTTTCCGTTCCAGGACGGGACCTGAGGTGTTTCGGAGGCTAACCCCCATCTCTTTGGCAATGATGTGGGCGAGGGTCGTCTTCCCTAACCCGGGCGGTGCAGAAAAGAGACAATGATCGAGGGCATCTTTGCGGCCGAGGGCCGCTTGGATGAAAACGCTCAGGTTGCGCTTGAGCTGTTCCTGCCCAACGAACTCCTGGAGGGATTGGGGCCGGAGACTTTGCTCAAAGGGCTCCTCCTCTTTCGTCGGGCGGGGGATGGTGATGCGACCACGCGGCTCAGCACTCATGAGGCATGACTCCCCAAGGATTTCAGCGCGTGGCGGATGAGGTCAGGGGCGGAGCTCTCATTCTGGACATCTTGAGAAAGCCGCTCCAACACCGCTCGGGCCGCGGACTCCCGATAGCCTAAGCCAACCAACCCCGCCAGGGCTTCGGCGATGGCCTGACGCTCGATGTGCGCCGCCCATTTCTCGGTGCCTTCCAATCGGAGGTCGGCGAGCCGGTCTTTCAACGCCAGGATGAGTTTCTCTGCGGTCCGTTTCGAAAACCCAAATACACTGGTCAGGAATCGAACGTCCCTTTCGAGGATCGCCCGTCGGAAGTCAGGAAAGGATTTGGCGATCTTATCCAGGTACTCCAGCGCTTTCTTCGCGCCGGTGCCAGGGACTTCTCGGAGTTGGAGAAAGATCTCTTTTTCTTCCGGGGTCGCAAACCCGTAGAGTGCAGTTCCCCCCCCGTACATTCCGACCGACTCGACAATGCCCAACCATATTTCCTGCTCGAGGGCGGGAAGCCGCTCATAGGTGGACAGTGGGATCATCACCTCATACCCCACCCCTTGCACCTCAAGTAAGAGCTGATTTGTGGTTTTACTAAGCAACTGACCTCGGAGACTACCAATCATGCGTGAACAGGCAAGTGGACCGTCTGCAGATGACACAGCGCTACCGCCAAGGCATCCGCCACGTCATCGGGTGCAGGGAGCTGCGGCAGCGTTAAGAGCCGCTGAATCATCAACTGTATCTGCCCCTTATCCGCCCCGCCGAATCCTGTCACCGCCATCTTGATTGTCCGCGGGTTATACTCGAAGACTGGGAGCCCCGCCTCCGCTGCGGCTAACAGAATGACCCCGCGCGCCTGGCCCGTTGCCGCCGTCGTCCGTGCTTTGGGAAAGAGGAACAGCTCCTCCACGGCAACCGCCTGAGGGCAGAACCGCTGAAATAACCGACTCATGCTGTGGAAGAGCTGCCGCAGACGTTGAGGCAGCGGCTGGGTCGAGGGGGTGATAATGGCACCCCCGCCGACATACTCCGGCGGTTCCCCCGCCTGGCTCCGTATGATCCCCCACCCGGTCATGGCCATCCCCGGATCCACCCCACAGACCACCACAGCTCGGTTCACCGCATTGGGAAGCAATTATTGTGGGGGGGGCATCCCCCTAACACGCCCGTTCCATCACTGCTTTGGGGATGTCAAAATTCGCATAGACCGTCTTGACATCATCGTGGTCCTCCAGCCCATCCATAAGCGCCAGCATCTGTTCCGCGTCATGGCCCGTGAGTTTGACATAACTCTGCGGCAACATGGTCACCTCGGCTTGCGTGATTGACACCCCCTGCGATTCAAGGCTCGCCTTCACGTTCTCAAGCTCTCCCGTGGTCACCGTGATCTCAAACACCTCCTCATCGTCACTCTTAAAATCCTCAGCGCCGGCATCCAGCGCCATCCCCATCAGTTTGTCTTCCGCAATTGATCCTTTCGCAATGGTCAGATAGCCCCTCGAAGTGAACATCCACGAGACG
>JACPXA010000113.1 GCA_016196785.1 Elusimicrobiota bacterium | reverse complement strand
TAACTCATCGAACATGCGTGCGCGACAAAGCGTGGCCAAAGCCCTGGAAGGGCAGCAGACGTGGAATTTCGACATTGTGTTGATCAAAACAAAATCGCGGGACGGAACGTCAACGGCAAGGAAGGCTCTATCGTAAACACCCCTGAATTCTGTCTTGACAACGGGGAGTACCTCAGTAATTTGCTTCTTAGTTTTGCTCTTCGAGATTGTTGATGAGTTCCCCTTTAGGTATCTGGCAATGGATGGAAACCGAGTTGAGGATATCATTGAGGGTACCACGGGCGATTTCGTGGTGGGCAGGGACGGTGACGGAATGATGCCCAGAAGGGGTTCGCTTTTTTAACCGGATGTGGCTACCACGTTGACGTTGGACTTCGTATTCGAGACGGCCTAGAAACTTAACGAGGGTTCTGCTGGAAACGACAGGGAGCTTAGGCGACACGCTGGAGGGTGGTTTCCATTAATATCAAGATCGGTGGGTTTTTCGGTAAACCTTTACGGTTGGTCTCATCCTCCAAGTGTAAAGCGACGGCTTCTCGTACGTTCTTCACTGTTTCATCCAGTGTCTTCCCTTGGGTGAACACGTCAATGGGCGAACAGCGAACGCAATAGTGTTTGCCATCGTAATAAATGTAGGCTTTGACGCTCTGTTCAGCAGGATAGGGGTTCATGATTCAACTATACCAAATCGCCAGCGGATTCCCAAATGACTAAGATTATGAGCGGGGCGCTCTCACCGCTGAGCTAAGGGCCCGTTGCTCTGGCAATTGTAGCAGATTCGAGATTTGGGGTTCCTCCTGCTCGGTTCTTGGTGTCCATGATGGTATACTGCTCCAAGATCGGGTCCACCTAACAACCGCCGGCTACGAAGAAATAGGACGTCGCTTCGGCCGGGCTTGGTTCCAACTGCGCAATGGGTCGACGTCATAAAGTTGAAGTAGCGCCTGGCTTTCTGGGCATAAACATTTTGCCGACAGTGTCTGCGAAATCCTGGCCCCGAAGGTCCCTACTCCCTCTTGCCTTGGGCTATTGCCAAGCGCTCGCGCGCTAGCTGGATGGCGTCATGGAGCTTCTTTTCAAGGACTTTGCGCGGCGGCAGTTCGGTGAGATAGTGAGCCACGCGGATCCCGCTTTTGCCCAACTGAAGCAGCTCGACCTGCTCATCCGACTTCCCCGCGCAGAGGATCAAACCAAGCGGCGTTTGCTCGCCCGTTTTGCGCTCATGTTTCTCCAGCCACCGGAGGTACAGTTCCATCTGTCCCTTGTACTCCGGCCGGAACTTGTCGAGCTTCAGCTCCATGGCCACCAGCCTCCGAAGCCCTCGGTGGTAGAACAAGAGGTCCAGATAGAAGTCGTCCGGACCCACCATAATCCGCTTCTGGCGCGCGACAAAGGTAAAGCCGATTCCCAATTCCAGGATGAACGCCTCCATCTCGCGCAAGATGGCGGCCTCTAAATCCTTCTCCTGGTAAGTTCCCTTCAAGCCCAGGAAGTCCAGAAAGTAGGGGTCTCGAAAGACCAGGTCAGGCGAGAGCTTGTCTGCCATTCTCAGCTTTTCAAGCTCCATCGCCGCGAGCTTGGCGGGCTTTTTCGATAACGCCGTTCGCTCGAATAACATCGATCCGATCTTGGCGCGCAACGTCCGGACGCTCCACCGCTCGATCCGGCACATTTCTGCATAAAAATTGCGCTTGAGAGCATCTTCAAAGGAAAAGATCTCTACAAAATGGCTCCAGCCCAATTGTCCCGACAGTGTCGAGACAATCTTCATATCGGGGAATCGCTCAGCGAATTGAACCATTCGCGCGAGGTTCCTTTCACTAAAGCCTTCCCCGTACTCCGGAACCAATTTTGCCGACAGTGTCGGCAAAATCCTTTCGCCGTAGGAAGCCCGCTTGTCCTGCAAAAGTCCTTTACGGATTCGACGGCCCACATTCCAGTACAGCAGAACCAGTCCCGTATTGACCGCGCGAGCCACCTGATGCCTGGCAGATTCGATGAGATCTCGCACATCATCGAAAAGGCGACGGGATACGCCCGCCATAGAGAGTCGACTGGACCAGGGAGAACATACAGTGAGGCGCTTATCAACCATTGGGCTATTCGGCTCCATTCGTATTAAACTTCATGGACTTGTAGGCAACCTGGCGCCGGGAGAACCAATTTGGCGACCATATCACCGAGCAGCTAATCCGCTGGCACGCCAAACTTGGGGGGTACTTGGGGTCTACTTGGGCGCTAAACTTCTTTCCGCTGGAAGAGTGTTCAACTCTCATTGTGAGTATCATCCTTGAAATTCTTCTGAAGAAGACACAAATGGCTGGACGGTTCCTAAAACAATTGGCGTAATATCCTCCACGAGGACCCACCGTGGAGCTTCCGAACATCCTATTGCATCACGACTCCAGCGGCACAACTGATCAGCGATCTGTATGCCCTTTTGAGCGACAGAGGGGGTGCCCATGCTTCACTTCTCAACCTGTTGAACCGAAATAAATTTCATCACTCCTGTCCCTGCAAAACTCTCTGCAACGCTTTGTAGCTTCGGAATAGTCCACTCCCTTATCCTGTCCCAATGAACTGGCGTCAGGCTTTTCGGATCGAGAAATAAAGCAACCTCGTATCCCCCAGCATTCTTACACAAGCACAAGGTTGCGCTGGTGGCCGTAACCGTAAACATGAATACCTGCGACCAAAGATTATCCGTACGACTCATTCTTGGAATATCAATGGTCCCATCTCTCTTACCAGAGATGCAGATAGCACGCGGCACATCTGCATAACAGACATTCGCGATACCCTGTGAGTGCTCCAAAATATTAACAGCAACCTCAAAGCGTCTCTTTCCATGGATTTCCTTAAGATTCGCTATGCGACTGTTCTTCGGCAGTGCGACGCAGCAACCGATTATCCTCACAGCTTCACTCAATTACAATTTAACGTCAGTCTCATCGAAAAAGAACTGCCAATCTGTAGACGTTAAGCAGTCCCTTTCTCCCGTGTGTTGTGCCTGTAATTTTTTAGCCCGCACATCGACCCACTGTCTGCCGGGGTCTAGCCCAATATCATCCATCGAGTTGTGTTCCTCTGATTTTTTCTGTATCACTCCGCCGACAAAAGACCTTCATGAATTCTTCTCGGGATGATTCTAACTGGTCCCTGTGACAGTATAGGTACACGGTTCGACCTAGTCTCGGTACACCTAACCGAAATGGCCCGGAGAACTGATCGCGCGGGCCTGGGAGGGGATCTTTCGGATTTTGCAATACGATCCATCCTCCCTTTTTTTCAAGCCATTCAAAAGCTTCATCGGGCATCTGTGAGACGAGGCTCCAAAAAGGATAAGATTCTTCCCACGTCAGGCGGTATAAATAAACTCCGACCAAGAGGAAGAGACTCATCAGTACCGACCACACAAAAACGGGCAATTCCCAAAGCGCTAGCATCACATAAAGCAATATTCCACCTGCTCGTCCTAATGCCGAAGGGATTTCTTCGGCTCCGTACTTGGTGTAGTAGCAGCCGGCGGTGTAGAACGCCAAGACCAAGGAAATAAAAAGAACAAGGCCGTATCCCGCTTGGAATCCCAGCCATACAAACACCCACCGGGAGAAAAAGAGAGCCAAGCACGCACTCGTAAAACTGCCAAAGAACTCCAAAAACATAAACCGAAGATCCTTGTTGCCCTGTTTGAGAAACGGCAGTAAAGGGAGGGTGACCAGGAAAACTAAAAGCGCTGCCGTAGGCAGGGAAATTAAACTAAGCGCATAAGCAAGCAAAAGCTTCATAAGGAGAGTAGTTTATATCGAGGAGAGCCGGCTAGACTCATGAAACGCCTTGTGATTTCCATTCGCGCTGACCGCTGAGCTAAGGGTCCGTTCCTGTGTTGATTTTATCACATTGGGTTCATTCACTTCTGTACTGCCCCACTTAATTTGGGACAGGTGGCATTAGCCGGCAATATTAACCCTACGAGGAAGAGGACGACCATCATGACTCTCAAGAAGGGAAGGGCGTTGCATGCGGCCCAGTGGGCAGAACCGCCACACCCCAAGAGTTGAGAGCACCGGCATTAAGGTCTGAACCCGTCGTCGTGAGACACTAATCCCCACGGTAGACAGGTGTCCCTTCCATGGGAGAAACTGCGCCACGACGTCTTCAAGGTGGTCAACCGGGTTGATGCGGATGACCCGGGGAAGCGGGGTTGGTTCCACCAGCAGTCTAGGATCCACGATGACCGTCCAAGCCAGGGTTCCCGTACTCTCATAGATCTCAACGGATTCTCTGGCGAGCTGACGCATGTGGTAGCTGTCACGAAGACCTCGGATTGCTGCCAAGGTTTCCACCCCCCATCGGCCGGCTGGCCGCCGCGACTCAAGGGCCGTCAGGGCCATTCCCAATGCACGCGCGAACTCTTCTGGTGAGACGGATGCCCCCCGTTCCAAGCAGACGACTTGGGGGGAAAGACACCCCAATTGATCATAGAGCGTAACATCCTGGGCCAATTCGGCGGCAAGCCCATGGAGTTTGGCCGGGACCAACTCTTCCCGCCCGATGAACGCGAAGCTCCATTGATGCCCATGACCAATAAAGCGAGCTTGCGAGGGGGTTCGTGCCTGGAGCTCCCGCAAGGTCTCGTCATCCCCATAGGCTACCACCATATCCGCTTGTGCGAGCACCATTGCCTCCAGTTCACTCTGCCCGCCCGGCCACCATAGCGCTCCCACACAAGCCGCGATTTCGGGATCGGCCTCTTGCCAAGACGCGGCCAGCAACGGCGCGAACAACGGCTCATGGGATGAAGGTTTGAGCAACTGGGCGCTTTTCGCCAGAAGGCCACACACGAAGCTCATGACAGCCACCGCAGGGATATGTCCCGCCAACCAGTGTACAATGAGCCTTGGTCCACCGCGTCCCCTTGGTGGGGTACCGACTTCCCGTCGTACGAGTTCTCGTAACAGTTCTGGCTGGAGTTCGGCGAACACCGCATCCAACCCATCGGCCACGGTTTCAGAAGAAAAACCTGAGGTTAGAGGGATCCAGTCTAGGGCAAGCTGCCGCCAGTAGAACCCAGGGGTTCGCCATGCCTTGGCCCAGCAACCGATGGAATGAATGATCTGGGCCAACGGCCGTTGGGAAAGGGTTTGCTGTTGTTGCGTGACCATCTGGCTCAAGGCCGACCGAAACCCTGAGGGGCTCACCCTGGATGAGCGAAGCGTGACCGCCCCCCATGTTACAGAATCAGAGGGAAGCTTTTCCAGATCAACGCCTGGCAACCACGCCGTGAAGGGGTTAGCGGCTGTGAGTGGCACCGGGCAATTCCCTCATGGTGAACGAGCATCCTCTCAGCTCAGCCTGTGGAGCTCGTCCCAACACCTCAAATCCATCGTTAATCCGTCGCCCGAGATCTTCAGTTTGGATCGCCATGACCGAATCTTTGTTCATCAGATCATAAAACCGCAGCATCCCGACCTGCCCTGGCGGTACCTCTTTGAGCGTCACCGGATCCACCACCACCACCCTCACCCACGGTGGCACCGCCTTTAAGCCCGCGCCTCGATAAACCGGTCCATTCCTCCCCTTGGCCCAATGGCGGAAGGTCACATCGTAAAACTGGCTGCTGAGTTCTGTCATCCCATACTCGTTGACGCATGCCCATGGCGGGACGCCCAAGCGTTCCTCAATCCACCCATATAACACGGCTTGGGGGATCTCTCGAGTTCGGCCTTTAAACCCGCCAGTATCCATGACTCGGCTCCCCTGGGGAAGTCGAACCCCAATGTTCCGATCTCGGCAAGCATCCAGCAACTGCACAAAGGCGAAGCTCGTCCCCAAAATGGCCACGGGTTGTCCGAAGCGTTCCGCCTCCTGCAACCGGTCTGACAGACGGGCTACGTCCACACGGCCTTGGGAAACAAAGTACTCTGACGACTGTGCAAAACGGGATGCCAGCACACCGAACATATACACCAAGGAGGAGTGCGGCGCCTCCCCGGGAGAAGGTGTCAAGATCAAAAAGGGAAGACGGGCATGATCCGGCAAGAAATACCTGGCAAAATTGGGCTGGCAGGAATTCCTATACAGCGTGAGGTCCTTGACATAATGGCGACTTGGATGGTCAGCCACAGTGGTTCCACTTGAGTGAAAGACCCGAGCCGCTTGCTCAATGGGAAAGCAGGTCACGTCCAGATATTTGAACGCTGCTGCGGGAAGCGCGGGGATGGTCCGCCAATCGGCAATTGCTGTTCGGGTTATCTGTTGGTGGTTACAAAATGCTTGATAGACATCGTTTTTCTCGTGCTGGAACGCAAACAAGGCAAGGGCAATCGAGGTAAACTCAGCTTCGTCCAAGAACATTAGTGCAACGATGTTCCTAAGAGATGCTCGAGGATGGCGAGGCCGAAGGAGAGTTGCTCCTGGGTGATGGTCAAGGGCGGCGAGAGGGTCAGCACATTACGGAAAGCACCGCCAGAGAGGAGGATGATCCCCTGCTGGAGCGCGGCTTCCACCACCGACCACGCGAGCTCGGGGTTGGGAGCACGGGTCTCCCCGTCGGTGATGAGTTCAAACCCGATCATCAGGCCGATCCCACGGATATCCCCCACCTGCGGGAAGCGCTCCGGCCACCTCTGCACCCGCTGCATGAGCCACTGACCCAACCTTGCCGCCCGCACCATGAGCTTCTCATGTTCTAAAATCTCCAAGGTTGCCAGCGCCATGGCACACCCGAGCGGGTTACCAAGGAACGTACTGGTGTGAAGGGCCTCTCCGGTGGATTTCCCCCATCGTCTCATGACCTCTGGTGTCCCGATGCAGGCAAATAGCGGGAACCCACCTGCCATGGCTTTGCC
>JACPXA010000112.1 GCA_016196785.1 Elusimicrobiota bacterium | reverse complement strand
TCTGCGACGCTTTGGCATACGGCCTCCTGGGGAAGCGAGTATACCAAAATCCTCCAAATGTCTAAAGACTTACTTGAAAGACCACTGAGTACAACTCTTTAAAGGTTTGACTCGGGTTTTCCCTCACCGGGCGGAGAGAATTTGACCTTGGCGCAAAATATGACGGAAGGCGACACACCACATCCGGGGGTGGGCCTAGATAACGTATTGATGTTATAGCTTACCGCCCGAAGTGCCGACAATGCTCTTCAGGTGCTCTTCCTCTTCGGCGGATTCCTGCTGCGGTGTCGTACTCTGACCGTTCACCCGCACCCGGACTTCTTTGGCGGCTCTGAAAAAGGGCAGCTTCGTGGCCGGGAGGGTAATTACCGCCCCGGTGCGCGGATTCCGCCTCTTCCGTGCGGGACGGGACTTGAGGGCAAAACTGCCAAATTCCCACAGCTCCACTCGTTCCCCGCGCGCTAACGCCTCGACCAGACTCGCCAAGACCACCTGCACTACGAGCGCTGCGGTATGCAGTGAATACTGGGGAGACCGCTTGGCCAGGTGTTTGATGAGGTCGCCTTTGGTCACGGCCGGCTCCTCAGGGCAGGGACCGCAGGGAGAGCCACAGCAGCCCGACCGCCACGCCGAGGAGCGCCATGCTCCGCGCCTTCCAGGACACCGTCCGAAAAACTACCCGTTCGAGTTGCAAATGTACCAAGAACGCCCGCCGGAGTTCTGTCGACATATCGTTGAGCAGCATGCCTTCCTCCTCTTTTTCCGCCCAGGATTCTTTATCATGAGAGTACTGGTTGTTCCTATCGGCAGAGGAGTCCTGAACTTTAGGCCCTGAGGGGAGAGGGGGTTTTGGAATGGAGGGTAGTTATCCTTCGCCCACGTCGTCTAGGAATGCCTGGTACAGCGTCTCGCTGATATAAGCTCCAGCAGCGATTAACTCATCCAGGATCGGCTTGATTGCGGGAATGAGACCGCGGGCCTTGGCTTCCTTGAGTATCCGCAGACTGCCCAGGTGATCGATGCCAAGGCGGTTTGCTTCTCTTCGTACTTCATACTCATCAACCAATAAAACGCCATCTAGCTCCTTTGCCAGGGCGAGCGCCTCGCGCTCTCCGTGGTGCAGTTTGGTGGGTAGCAGGTCAATCAACGAGCGATCCTGCAAGCGATCACGTGTGATCCAGGATGCGTGTTGCACGTCTTGGGCTCCAGGTTTTCCTGCCCCCTGGACTACGATCTCGTCATAGACTGCTTCGGGGATGGTCAAGTCACCAACCACTGCCTGCAGGAGATCTAACCTGTGCGCGCGGGCAAATGAGAGAATAGGGCCTGCGTCAGAGATGTCTTCATAGCGGGGGTACTCCTCATAAGCGAGGAAACGGCTTGTCAAGCTCCGCTCTGAGTTCCTCGGGGGTAAGATCAATGGCAGGGACCTGGTATTTAGTCATTAAGTCAAAGAGCTCATGGCGCGTGATCGCCAGCAGTTCCGCAGCCTTGCCTTGCGAGACGTGGTGCTCACGCAGTAACTCCGTCACCAAGGCTTCCTTGGCTTTGGCGGCCATCTCTTCGCGCGAAAGGGTTGCCACGACATCGTCGGGCAATTCTACCTCAAGGTGCAGTCGTTGTGGCATGGGCCATCCTCCTTTCTGTGGGGAAAAAACATGTCGCATTACCTGCAATAGTACTCAGAAACAGAAAAATGTCAAGAAAAATTAGATAGTTACAGTGATTTATAAATTTTAGGGCTCATCTCCTAACTAATGGGATTGCACTAACGCGGAGATGAGAGCGGGTGAAATCTTCTTGAGATTGACAGCATGTTCGTGCATAGCGACGTAACCGGCAAGATGCTTCTTGTGAACACCCCGAAAGGGACGCAAGAAATTGCGCAGTCCGGTCCACATCCCTTCGGCGGTGTTGGTATGAACCTCTCGAATGCCGTCGCCATCATCGTCACGCGCCCATTCATGGATGCCAGGATTGACGGTGACATGCTCGCGCGCCATGTGGTTGTATCCCAGCCACTCGTCGGTGTTGACCCTCGCGGTCGCTGTAGTGAATTGGGCAACGTGGCGCTCCAGCGTTTTGCCATCGGTGTGTTTGACCACCCGCAAGCGCACTTGCCCGCTCTCCCGACCAATCGTGCCGACCACCGGCGGGCGATCATTGTCATAGGTCCCGTGCCCCCGGTGTTTGTTCGCCCGCCCGCGCGGGGGGTCGTCGGGAGCCTTGTGTTTTTCCCCTTTTTTCCCCCGCATTCTGAAACAGTTCATCGGTCTCAGTCACGCGATCCGGCAGCGGCTCTGGTGATTGCAGCGTTTGCGCATTGGTGTGAATGGCCCGGCGCAACGTCAGCACTGTGTCATACTTCAACTCCAGTTCTCGCGCCAAGCTGGCGGTGGATTCGCCCTTGCATATCCCGCGCAACAACAACACGGCTTGCGCCGGACGAAGCTGTTTGTGGGCAAATACGGTTCCCTGATACACCGTATACACTCGGCGGCAATCGCGGCAACGATACTGCACCACTTGGCTACGTTTCGTTTGGCCCTCAATCCCCGCGCTGCGTTTATCCGCTCCGCAGCCCGGACATCTCAGAAGGCCTTGATGAAAATGTTTCTCCGCCCATACCTCACCCAACTCGTCGTCACATATCTCAAGTAGCGGAAAGTCCATTTGCCCATCTTAACCCTTTACGATCCTCTATCCAATCAGTTGGGAGATGAGCCAAGGGAGGGAAGTATGAGACCTTTTGCCTGGATTAACAAGGTATGGGTGTTGGCATTTGTTGGGCAGCGTGAAATGGCTGAAGATACAGAGAGAGAGAGAAGGGGGCTGCAAGGCGCTGAAAGAGGCCGAAGCCAAGCACTCGCCAAGTTCGCAGCCATCCTGGGTCCGCTGGCTTTCGTGCTCTTATTAACCTGTATAACCTCACCCCCTGCTGGCTATGCGGCCTTCCCCGGAACGAACGGCAAGATCGCTTTTGTGAGCAACCGTGACGGCAACAGCGAGATCTATGTGATGAACGCGGACGGCAGTGGCCAAACGCGGCTGACTAACAATCCGGCGGCTGATGTTCTCCCCGCCTGGTCGCCCGACGGCACGAAGATCGCGTTCACAACCGACCGGGACGGGAACAGCGAGATCTATGTGATGAATGCCGACGGCAGCGGCCAAACGCGGCTGACCAACACTCCGGGAAACGAGCTTGATGCTGCCTGGTCGCCGGTTGGCACGAAGATCACATACGGCAGAGTGGTGGCCCCCCTTACAAGGGAGATCTTCGTGATGAACGCTGATGGTAGCGGGCAGACTCAACTCACCAACAACGGCGTGATAGATAACGCTCCCGTCTGGTCGCCTGACGGGAACAAGATCGCGTTCGCACATGGTATCCTCGGGGGTGACAGCGAAGTATTCGTGATGAACGCCGATGGCACCGGGCAGACTAACCTGACCAACAACCCGACCCAGCAAGATCACTCTCCAGCCTGGTCACCGGACGGCTCGAAGATTGCTTTTGTAAACCATACCAGTATCACCAACCCCGAGATCTGGGTGATGAATAGTGACGGCAGCGGGAAGGTGAGGTTGACCAATACTCCTGCGGAGATCACCGATAGCAGTCCAGCTTGGTCTCCGGACGGTTCGAAGATCGCGTTC
>JACPXA010000111.1 GCA_016196785.1 Elusimicrobiota bacterium | reverse complement strand
GCGGATGGTCGGCTTCATGCGGGGCTTCACCGAGTCCATGGTGTGTTCTCCCGCCCGGTGACGATCCTCGCCCCAGGTGGTCATCAAGAGGATCCAGGCCACCCTGGCCGCGGCTTAGGCACAACCCGGCTGGTAAATGGTATAATTGGGTAGCGAGGAGGACAAGATGGACTACCGACATATCGTCACGATTGAGCCAGGCAAGTGTGGAGGGAAACCGTGTATTCGCGGTATGCGGATCACGGTTTATGATCTCCTGGATTACCTGGCCTCTGGGATGTCTGAAGATCAGATCCTTCGGGATTTCCCCGATTTGACGCGGGATGACCTCCGCGCCTGCCTGGCGTTTGCAGCGGATCGGGAGCGCAAGCTGATCGCCGTTCCTCCTTCGTGAAGCTGCTTTTCGACCATAACCTCTCCTACCGGCTTGTTGCAGCTCTGCGTGACCTCTACCCTGGCTCCGTTCATGTCCGGGAGGTCGAGTTGCAGGCGGTGGAGGACGAGGTGGTGTGGAACTACGCCCGCGATCATGGTTTTGTGATTGTGTCGAAGGATGCGGAATTCCATCAGCGAAGTCTCGTCCTCGGTGCCCCTCCCAAATTCGTCTGGATCCGCCTGGGGAACTGCTCAACGGATGACATCCTCTCCTTGTTGAAGTCGCATCATCCCGATCTGCTGGCGTTCGAGGGGGCGCCGGACGTTTCATTTCTGGCCCTCGGATAGTAGTTGGCGCCTCGGTGTCGTCTCGGCTTGATCGCGTGGGTGATATAAACTTAGCTCATCGGGAAGCACCATCGTCATCGAACTTTTTCCCCACTCTACCAGCTGGATCGGGTATATTTGGTGTGAATCCCACGAACGGGCACACCCGCCGAAAGTCGGGGTCGCAAAGCCAACGGTCCGCCAACGTTCTTTTGGCGGAGGCCGGGTGGAGGAACAGCTTACCCAAGCCCTTCAAGACGATGATCCCGTAAAGGCGGTTAAAACGGTCGTTAGCCATTTCGCGCAGTTCGCTGTACCTTCCAGAGCCCCCCTAATCCCACCCATGGCTGCTACCGGACTGGAAGAATTGAAGGATCGCCTCTCTCAAGTCCAAGATCCAAATGCACGGGCGTTGTCTGAGGCCATTTACGATACGGTCGCTGCACAGCATGACCCAGCTAGGAGCTTGGAACGGAATCTGCGGGCAGCGGTACAAGCTGTGGCCGAGGCACAGAGTCAGCGTCCGCAGGTGCCGTTTGGCTGGATGAGAGTTGGAACGAAAGGGAGCCAAGCTTTCATTGCTTTTGAAGCAGGGCAGATCCCTATCACTATTTGGTTTGACCGAGGCCAGGTACGTGACGTTACTCTCCAGCAGGAGGCGACACAGCAACTCAGCTACACCGCCCTGTTGGGCGGGCAAGTGGGTCCCAAAGAATTCAGTGAGGAATTTAAGCAACATCACCCAGATGAGCCGACTGATTTCGCCATCACCTATACCACCGGTCAGATACTTGACCAACTGCTCAGGGGTAATGGTCGTGTAACCCTCGTTCTAACGTCCAAGCCCGGGAAGCCGGAGGATAACAAGAAGGAGGTCGCGGAACGTTTCGCCCGTGGTTGGGTGGGCCGCTACGATGGAAATGATCCCATGACGTTTCTCTGGATGGTTCCAGAGCGCGCGGACATCTACTTCGATGAGCCATCAGATCCAGGACCTAAGTTTCGTAAGCGTCTGGCCGATGCCGGGATGACCATCAAAGGGATGTTTGCTACACCTGAGCAGGTTGGTGAAGCGGTGGCAGAGGAGATCTTGAAGGAGTGGCAGGAAAAAGACACAGCAAACCAGCAATACGTCTTTGGCTTGGTCACCGGCAGTACCCCCAAGCCATTCTTGGCTGCTTTGATGCCCAGGCTGAGAGCGCTCCCGCCAGCCGTCCGAGCCGGGCTTCTTCAGCGGCTTCAGATCGTGGTTCCCGATGATCATGTGGATAAGGATGCCGCCGGCCATTACCAAAACATTACTAGGGTTCATCCGGTCAGTGCCTATACGACTCGCGAGAATGATTTCGTCCGGCCCGCCAATGAAGGATTACCGTCTGGCCTTCCTGGAATGTCAATCAATCAGGTGGTGGTTCCTGAGGTTGGAAAAGTAGACACCCAGCTTCAGGCGCTCCCTGGGATCGACCGATATTTTATAACCTTTGGGCCTCAACACGTCTTCATGCAATTTGCTGGAGAGGCGGACGATGTGAAGTTGTACGATCCGCAAGAACTCATCCATGGGAAGCGAGTGGTCGTCATCCAGAACTCCGCTGAACCGGCCGGCGTATTCGGTCAAATCCCGGCCTCTCTGAGGCTGCCCGTTCATGTCATTCGAGCCGATGATCCAAAAAAAGGGCGCCTCATCCCCTCCGATCCAGCCGATTGGGATTGGGAGAACGTCGCTGCCCTCATCGTGATGGGTGGCCCACCCAATGTTCATGAGAATTCGACCTATCCCTGGCTGGATGACCTGACAGGGTTGCTCCGCTATACCGCTGAACGTCAAGTCCCAACACTCGGTGTTTGCCTCGGTTGCCAGCTTCTCGCCCATGCCGTCGGCGGAGAGGTGACCCAGGAGGAGGTGAGGGGGTATGACCAGCACGGCAAACCCATCAAGAACTTACTGACTCCGAACGCTCCTCGCGGCATCGAAAAAGGTTTTGTACCTGTTTCGGTAACGCCGGCAGGTCAGGCCCATCCCTTCTTGTCTGGATTCCGTTCTCGATTTAATGTCGCTGAACTCCATGGGGATACGATCTATTTTCCCCAGGGTGCCACCTTCCAACTTGCTGACGGCACCATTGCTCCTGTTCGGCTTCTGCTTCAGGGGGAGCAGGTTCCCTGGCAGGCTTTTGCCATAGGGGATAGGGTCATTGGTGTATTGGGCCATCCGGAGGCGAGCCCAGAGATTTTTGATGAATGGCTCCAAGTTCCCGATAACGAGGAAGATGAAACGGCCATTCGTCGGATGGGGCGTCTTTTTGAGAAGAACGAAGCCTATCAGAAGCGTCAAGGGTTGGTTGCACAAAACTGGTGGAAGATTGTCGAGGAGTCGTGGCAACAGCGTTCCTCCGCTGGTTTGGAGGAGGATCCGGTTTTGAAGTATCAGAAGAAGTTGGCCGCTCAGATCCAGAGGGATGGAATCTTTGCAGTCAAATTGGATGGGGACGGCCAAGTAAAAGAGTTCTGGGCAGGGGGTGTTCCCTTCTCTCCGGGTTCTGGAGAGAACCTCTGGCTTTTACACTACGATCCCTCTGAGAAAGTGGTGGTTTTACTGAACAACAGTGGCGCAATCCAACAAGTCCAAATTGATCCCAGCAGAGGGTTCCGGCATAGGGTAGTGGCCCCTTCTTATATCCAGCCACTGGTGTGGGAGCTCTTTCGGCTGCTGAAAGCTGTCGCTAAGACAGGTGTGGACCATGTGAACTTCTACTTCGAGGGAGAGCCGGAGGGTGAGAGCATCTGACAGAGGTCAATATACGCTAGACGCTTCCGGTGCCATTTTCCATGAAGGTGCCACGCATTATTACATTCTTTCTGCTTCCCATGTAACGAACCCAACTTATCTCCCTCGCAAGACGTTCAATCCCCAACTGTATGTCGCGCTTTCCGATGGCACAGAGCTTCCTGCTGAGGTTGTGGGGGATAGTCCAGGAACGGGCCCAGATCTAAGCGTTGTTAGGGTTTCTAAAGATAAGGTGCCACCAGGTGTGGCCACCGTAATCCCATTAGGTGCGGACTCGCTCATGGACCATATAATTGCGAAGAAGGAAACCGTAGAACTTCTAGGATACCCAATTCATCGTCCTTGGGAGTATCGAACTGGTAAAGTAGTCGGGCGAGCAGAAGGAACCCATTTTGGAAAGTGGAGAAGGGGAGAGGATCGGGTCACCATCTTGCCGGAGGTTCCAGGTGGATTCAGTGGAGGACCAGTGATCTTCCAAGGTCACCTTGTTGGATTAGTGGCTGGTTTTGGAGATGGGACTCCAGCGGTATCCGTTAAAACGATTCGCGAGGTTCTTGATGAAGTCATCGGTAACACGCTTGGAAATTTTGAGTTTGATAATCTTGCAGATGAAAATGACAGACGCGAGTTAAAACAGGCCCTATCCGCTGCTGGTTTGGAGGAATTCCCCGTGAGTCAGACCCCATTTGCCCGGGGCCAGCGGCTAGCCGAGCGGTTGGCCCCCTACGGCGGCGTGCGGGTTTGGCAAGGGCTGGTTCAAGCGGACGACCCTAGCCGGGTGGCCTCGGATAAGCGGGTGGTGCCGCTGGTTGAGAGGCCGGAAGGAATGGAATTCACTCTTGAGATCCCGATGAACTT
>JACPXA010000100.1 GCA_016196785.1 Elusimicrobiota bacterium | reverse complement strand
TGTGGGGCCCGGTGGAGCTGCCGGCAAAGACCGGGATTCATGGAACTGCCGTGGCCGTTGACTTCGATATTTGCATCGCCGATGGGGCTTGCATCGATGCCTGCCCTGTGAACGTTTTCGATTGGTTGGACACCCCCGGACAGCCCGCCTCAGAGAAAAAGGCCGACCCTGCCAGGGAGGCGGATTGCGTGTTTTGTTTCGCCTGTGAAAGCGCCTGCCCGGTGGTGGCCATTAAGATCACTCAACCATAGCGTTTCGTTCTCTCACCTCAGACGACCAATGATGCGATGGATGTGTAAATCGAAAATACATCGGGCGACGGTGACTGACGCCCGCCTGGAATATGAGGGAAGCCTGGAGCTGGACGAGGAGCTGCTGGAAGCTGGGGATTTACTCCCCTATGAGATGCTCCAGGTGGTGAACCTAAACAATGGCGAGCGATTTGAGACATATGTGATCCCAGGCAAACGAGGATCAGGCGTGGTGTGCCTCAATGGCGCGGCTGCCCGCCTCGGTCAACCAGGAGATCGGGTGATTGTCATTAGTTCAGCGTGGGTGGATGAAGCCACCGCCAGGACGCTGAAGCCGCTGATCGTCCATGTGGATGAGAAGAACCAACCGTTGCGATCCACGGTGACCCGACACCGTGCCTGAGACGAAAGATTCCAAACTCTGCCTCATCCTCATTGTGGAAGACGATCCCAACATCCTGGGGATGCTCCGAGACATCCTTGAAGTCGAAGGGTTCCGCATCGCCACCGCCCAGACGGGGGCATCCGCCTTGCAGAGCATCCGACAATCGAAACCCGACCTGATCGTACTGGACCTCGTCCTCCCCGATATGAATGGCTATCAGTTGATCAAGACCTGGCAGGATAGCCCGACCCGCGATATCCCCATCGTGGTGATCACTGCGAGGGCCATGGAGACTTCCACCCAGGACATGATCAAGATGGAATCGAATGTCAAAGGGTTTTTTGCCAAGCCGCTGCAACCCTACGCGTTTGTACTGCACCTCCACGACATTCTAAAAACAACCCCCCGGCAGTCTCCTCCCCGCACGTAAGAGACTGTCCGGGCATTCCGTCGGGCGCGTTCAGGGGTTTTCTTATTTCTTAGACTTGGACTTGCGAGTGGGCTTTTTGCCGGGTGTGCCGCCGACGCGCTGGATGCTCACCTGCTTCATGATGACGGGTTCAACGGGCCTATCCTGGGCGTCCCGTGCCACCTCTGAGATGGCGGTCACGACCTCCATGCCTTCGACGACTTGACCAAAGATGGTATGGTGTTGGTCTAACCAGGGTGTGGGCGCCACGGTGATGAAGAACTGGCTCCCGTTGGTGTTTGGTCCGGCGTTCGCCATCGCCACCCGGCCGGGTCGGTCAAACTTCAACGAGGGGGAAAACTCGTCCTCGAACCGATACCCCGGTCCACCCGTCCCGGTCCCGAGCGGATCCCCTCCTTGAATCATAAATGTGGGAATCATCCGGTGGAACGTCAACCCATTGTAGAGCTTGCGCTTCACCTGCTGGCCAGTTTTCGGGTCAGTCCAGGACTTTTGGCCCATCGCTAGACCGACAAAATTTTTGACCGTTTTGGGAGCGTCTTTCTCAAAGAGCTGACACACGATCTTCCCCTTTGTGGTAACAATGGTCGCGTAGAGGCCCGAGGGACGCTTCGTAGCAACCGGCCCCGTTTGCGCAACGCTTTGTTGGGGGAGTCCTCCGAGTAACGCTGCGATCCCCCCTACCCACCACCTTCTGCTCCAGTTCATCTCCATCCGTCACCCCCAGATTTATGAGTTACTATCACTGCACCTTCCCCCCTTTGACAAAGGGGGATGGAGGGGGATTTGCCGTTGAGGAATTAAAATCCCTCCCCCCTCCCTTTTCCAAAGGGAGGAGTGTTCCCCGGACACCAGTGAGTTACTATACCAGATTCAAGCACTTGCATCCTTCAGTATTTGGCGAAGGACATAGGGGAGGATGCCGCCGTGGTGGTAGTATTCGACCTCAACGGCGGTATCGAGCCGAGCGATCACTTGAAAGGTCTTGGTGGTTCCATCTTCCCGCCGGGCCTGGACGGTCAGCTCTTTGCCTGGGTGGAGGTTGTCCGCAATCCCTGCGATGTCGTAGATTTCGAAGCCGGTCAACCCCAGCGTTTCTCGGGTTTCCCCTGGGCGAAACTGAAGGGGGAGCACCCCCATCCCCACCAGGTTGCTTCGGTGAATCCGCTCATAGGTTTCCGCGATGACGGCCTTCACCCCGAGGAGCGCCGGCCCTTTGGCGGCCCAGTCGCGGGAGGAACCCGCGCCGTATTCCTTGCCGGCAAGGACAATCAAGGGAATTCTTTCCTTCTGATACAGCATCGCCGCTTCGTACACGCTGAGGCTCTTCTTATCGGGTAGATGCACCGTGACCCCACCTTCCGTCCCGGGCACCATGAGGTTGCGGATACGGATATTCGCAAAGGTCCCGCGCATCATGACCTCGTGGTTCCCGCGCCGCGCGCCATACGAATTGAACTCGTGGGGGGACACGTGATGTTCAATGAGATATTGTCCAGCAGGGAGTGTTTGGGGGATACCGCCAGCGGGGGAGATGTGGTCGGTGGTGACGGAGTCCCCAACCACGATGAGCATCCGCGCCCCATGGATGTCCTCGAGTGCTGGAGCATTCCGGGTCATCGGCTCGAAGTACGGGGGGTGCTTGATGTACGTCGAACGGTCATCCCAGGCGAACAGCTCGCCTTCCGGCACTGCGAGCCGCTGCCAGCGCTCGTCCCCTTGAAAGACGTTTTGGTACTGGGCGGTGAACATCTCCTGGGTGACATGCCGGCGGATTGTTTCTTGGATCTCCTGGGGACTTGGCCAGATGTCCCGGAGGAACACCGGGTGGCCTTTCTCATCGTGCCCTAAGGGGTCACGAGTCAAATTCACATCCATGTGTCCGGCCAGCGCATACGCGACCACCAGCGGTGGGGACGCGAGATAACTGGCTTTGACAAAAGGATTGATGCGCCCTTCGAAGTTCCGATTACCGCTCAGGACCGCCGCGACCACCAGGTTTTTTTGGAATATCGCATTCGAAATGGGGGGAGGCAGAGGGCCGCTGTTGCCGATGCAGGTGGTACACCCGAAGCCCACGAGATAGAAGCCGAGCTGTTCCAGGTACGGGAGAAGATCTGCGCCCTTCAGATAATCCATCACCACCTTGGACCCAGGGGCTAAGCTCGTTTTTACCCACGGATTGACCGAGAGCCCGCGTTTGACCGCTTTTTTTGCCAGAAGCCCGGCACCGATCATGGCCGAGGGGTTGGATGTATTGGTGCAACTGGTGATGGCGGCGATCACCACCGAGCCATGGCTCAGATCAAACCGGCGGCCCTGCCACTCCACCGGTACCGTTGCGCTGATCGCTTGCAGGGATGGGGTTTGAACAGCCACTTGCGTCGCGTGGGCGTTGGGCCCTCCTTCGTTCGCCCAGTCACGTAACCGCTCAAGATCCAGAGCTTCTGTCTGCTTCTCCAGTGCCTTCACTAGCGCTTGCCGCCAGGTTCGTTGACTGTCCTTCAATAGGACCCGGTCTTGTGGTCGCGTAGGCCCTGCCAGGCAAGGTTGGACGGCTCCCAAGTCTAGCTCAGCGGCCTCCGAGTACCGCGGGTCCGGTGTGGTCTCGGTTCGAAACAGTCCCTGGGCTTTAGTGTAGGTTTCCACCAGGTCAATAAGTTGCTGGGGACGACCGGTCATCTCGAGGTAGCTGAGGGTGTGGTCATCAACCGGGAAGAACCCCACCGTGGCGCCGTACTCTGGCGCCATATTGGCGACTGTCGCGCGATCCGGTAGGCTCAACGCAGAAAGCCCTGGTCCATAGAATTCCACGAATTTCCCGACGACGTTATGGCGGCGCAAGAGCTCCGTCACGGTGAGCACCACATCCGCGGCGGTTGCACCCTCTGCAAGGCGACCGGTGAGTTTCACCCCAACCACCTTGGGGATCACCATGGAGAGCGGCTGCCCCAGCATCGCCGCCTCGGCTTCAATCCCACCCACCCCCCATCCCAACACCCCCAACCCATTAATCATCGTGGTGTGGGAATCAGTCCCCACGAGGGTATCGGGGAAGGCCATGGTCTCGCCGTTCGCGGCGATGGTGCAGACAACCGGGGCGAGGTACTCAAGGTTCACCTGGTGGACAATCCCAGTCCCAGGGGGAACGACCCGGTAGTTGCGGAACGCCCGTTGAGCCCATCGCAAAAAGGCGTACCGCTCCTGATTGCGTTGGAACTCGCGATCTGTGTTGAACTGAAAGGCGTCCAGGGTTCCGAACTGATCAACCTGGACTGAGTGGTCAATGACGAGATCCACAGGCAGGAGCGGGTTGATCTTCGCGGGATCGCCGCCCAACTGCTGGATAGCCTGTCGCATCGCCGCGAGGTCCACCACCGCAGGTACCCCGGTAAAATCCTGCATCAGGACCCGTGCCGGCATGAACATCACTTCCCGCTCAGGAGGTTGGGAGGGAGACCAGCGTGCGACAGCACGGATGTCATCGGCTGTCACAAACCGTCCGTCCTCGTTCCGCAGGAGGTTTTCCAGGAAGATTTTAAGCGAGTAAGGCAGTCGAACGATATTGAACCCCGCCGTCTGGAGGGCTTCGAGGCCAAACATCGTGAACGGTTTGTCGCCAACGCGCAGGGTCTTTCGTGACCGGAAACTGTCCAACCTTTTAGCGTTCACAATATGAGACTGGCGAATAACTACCCATCGGCTGCAATGTCGGCTGCCGGCCTCCGCCGGCGTCAGGCTCGCTCGGCATACCATTCCTTTGTCAAGTATGCCGTCGCTCGTCTTCCTTGGCTCGGCACGGCATCCGACATTTCGCTACGAAGCGCGTTATTCGCCAGTCTCATTATACATGATATAATCTTTCCTATGAGAGTGAAACCACCGAAGGCAGTGTTATTTGATGTGGGGGGCACCTTGGATGGGGATGGGATCCATTGGTTGGATCGGTTCCTTGCGCTCTACCATTCCCTGAACGTCCCTCGGTCAGCGGAGGCGATCACACAGGCCTTCTATTGGGCGGAGGACCAGCTCCTTCGTCATCCAGAGATCACCCAGATGCGGTGGGAACCCATGCTCCAGCGGCATGTCCAGTACCAACTGGAGCATCTCGGGCTTAAGGGCGTAGGCGGAGGGATGAAGGGCGTGGCACGTCGGCTTACGGAAGGGTTTATCCAGCCCACCGCTGACCTCCTCAGGCAGCACCGGGAGTTGCTGGCGGGCCTTCGGCCGCGGCTACGGCTGGGGGTCGTCTCAAATTTTTATGGCAATCTGTCGGTCATCTGCGACGAGTTTGGCTTAGCACCCTTACTGGAGGTGGTGGTGGATTCGGCGGTGGAGAAGCTCTATAAACCGGATCCGCAGATTTTTACCTACGCTCTCGCGCAGTTGCACCTGCCGGCTGATGAGGTGTGGCATGTGGGAGATTCCTGGGAGCGGGATATGGTGCCGGCGAAGCAGGTGGGGCTCCAGACTGTGTGGTTGACACACAATGTGGCCCACCGCCCTGAGGGGATGGATGCGGCGGATTTCTCGATCCATTCCCTCCAGGAACTCCCTCCCCTGTTGGTGGGGACGTAGTGCAAGCTTGAAAGTCCACCCTCACCCCCACCCTCTCCCCTCGAGGGAGAGGGAGCAAGGGTGAGGGGGGACCGACCCCAATGAGGAGGACAAGCCAGTGAAGGTTGGAATATTAGCTGCAGGACAGGGAGAACGGTTTAAGGCTGCAGGCCTGGAACTTCCGAAACCGTTGATCGAGGTGGGGGGCCAACCGCTCATCCAACGGACGCTCCGAACGCTTCTAGAGACTGGCGCCGATCAGATGGTTTGCATCGTCAATGAGGAGGATTCCAAGGTCGTGAGGGCCTTTGTCGCGAGCCGCTTTCCATCATTGCCGATTCAGTGGCTGACGCTGACGACTCCCTCTTCGATGCACAGTCTCTTTGCGGTTCAGTCCTTCATGGGGGGGGAGCCGTTTTTGGCCACAACGGTAGACACGGTGTGCGAGCCCCGTGTCGTGAAGGATTTTTTCCAGGAAGCCAACCGACTGGTCAGCCGGGGAGCGGGAAGCCTCGGGGGGCGCGCCGAGGCCAGGAAGGCGAGCGACGGCATACTTGACGACGGAACGGTATGCCGAGCGAGCCTGACGCCGCCGCAGGCCGCCCTCCCGAGGCTGCAGCCCGAGGAGGGTTTCGGGATGAGTTCTACTCATCCACCAGCGTGGGTGACATCAGGATTGTATCTCTTTGGGCCTCGCGTCTTTCGTGAGCGTGATGCGGCGCTCGAACGGTCTCCCGCCGCACTTCGGACATTCCTTCACTTACTTGTCGAGCGCGGCTATCGGGTGTATGGGGTTCGGATTCCGGCAAGCGTTGATGTGGACCGGCCAGAAGATATTCAGGTCGCTGAGCGGCTGCTGACCCAAACCCAGGAACGGGACGCTCAACCGGTTGAAAGTCTTCTCGGATGAGACACATTCTCGGCATTTATCGCGAAGCACTCTACTCGCCAGGCCATACCGAGAACGACGCCTTCATCATCCAACGGGTTGCGGAGGAGCTTCGGGCAGCAGACTATGCGGTGGATCTCCTTCCGTTTGAAGCGGTTGGTCCACGCTGGCAGGAGGCGGCGCTCATCCTGTCCATGTGTCAGGGACCCCCACAGGTTGAAACGCTGGCGGCCTGGCAGCGGCGGGGCAGTTGGATCATTAACCGCCCGGAAGCGGTGACCCGGTGTTATCGGACATCGCTGGTGAAAACCCTGACGGAAGCGCATCTTCCTTTCCCTCGGCACCTGGTAGTCAAAACCGGCTGCTGTCCCAACGCGGTGGAAGAAGGGTTGGCCCGGTTAGGGGGACCTGCAGGACTCTGGGTAAAACGCGGAGACGTCCACGCGACACAACCAGAGGATGTCCAGCGGGTCCGTGACCCCGAACGAGTTCGTCGGCTGCTTGACCAGTTCCATGAGCGGGGGATCACCACTGCGGTGTTCCAAGAGCATGTGGCCGGCG
>JACPXA010000099.1 GCA_016196785.1 Elusimicrobiota bacterium | reverse complement strand
GTGAGGGATCGTCATTCCCGCGCAAGCGGGAATCCAGCCAACCGGGGGAAAATCGCCGTCCAAGAGCTGGGTGCCCGCTTCCGCGGGCACGACGGCAGAGGCAGCTTGGGCGTACCAGCAAGGCATGGGAAGCCGCACCAAGTGCCGCCGGACAGAAAAACCTACCCTTGTGAGCCCCTTGCGGGGGAAGGTCAGGATGGGGGGTTGTCACGGTTCCAGCTCTGCCGAAGGCCCCCTCACCCTGTCCCTCTCCCACGAGGGGAGAGGGCACCTGTGCCTGTCATGGTGAGAGTCTCTCTCAGTGACGTAGGGCTGGTCACGAGCCACCCTACTGCTTTACCTGCCGTCTACTGACTACTGGCTACTGGCTACTGCTTCCCACCACATTCGCCGTCCATCCCCGCTGCGGGTCTACAGTGGTGACCGAGATCTTCTGCTTGGCGTAGAAGCCGACCAGACCGAGCGCATCTTGCGCGCGCAGCCGGCCGATCGGACCGGAACTGTATGTGACGTTCAAGAGCGTGCGTTGCGAACCGATGATAAAGGCCGCGGGCTGAAGGATGTTGCGTTTTTCCTCGTACCAGCAGCCCAACGTCTCAGCAGTGGCGGGGCCGTTTACTCCGTAGAGCACCGGAAAAGTCAGCTTGAGCTTATCCACCGTCCCCTGCGCTTTATCGAGCGGGTCGGTCGAGAGCCCGTAAACCGTGATGTCCTGCGCGGTGGCGGCCTCCAGGTGAGCCTGGAAATCAGCTAACTGCTGATCGCAGAACGGTCACCAGTGGGCCCGATACACGACGACAATGCCGTAGGGGGTCGTCAGGTCCGCAGGTAGGGTGACCATCCCGCCGCCCACCTGCGAGGCGGTGATGGTAGGGAAAGAGTCACCAGGGTTGAGTCTCTTCATGGGGCCGCTCCTTCTTCGACCATACAGGCCGGGTGAGGGGTTTTACTCCAGCTCCTCGTACAAACAACAGGAGCCCGCCAGGTAGACTGAGCGGTCTGTTTATAACGACCCTGAAGTGATGAGTCAACGTGTGGGAAGAGGTGAGCCGAAGCGGGCTTCAGCACCGGCGTGGCGATGTGCTACACTCCGGCCTATGTCTACACCGGTTCCCTCGTCTCCTTCCAGGTTGGGTCCACTGAAGTCGTTGTTCAACGCCGTCGGTGCGATCCTCAACGTCATCCTTCTAATAGCGCGTAAGATGCCGATGGTGGTGGTGTTCGCGGTTCTCGCCGTGATGCTCTACGTGCGCCAGTCCCATCAGCCTGAGGAAACCCCTCCCCAGTTCAATGACCCAACCGAAGCGCCTGGAGAACCTCAGCCTCCGACCGATCTGCCGGAAGGCACGAACCCGTCGGTCTGGACCTGCGTCCACCGGGTGGACTCGCAGCTCTCTAATGGCCTGTGGGCGGACATCTACTACGGCATGGAGGTGCGGCTCGACGGCAAGGTGATCACGGTCAAGGTGACCGAGAAGTGGCAGGAACTGTCCGACGACAAACGGAACACCGTGGCCAATCTGGTGGTCGATACCTGGGTTGAGAACGGCCGAGCGCTGCATCTGCTCAACTCCAAGGACGAACTGGAGGAAATCGTGCTCAAGCGCCTGCCTGACGACCAGACCGTGGCGGCCTGGAAGCCCGCCACTGGCGTGCAGTTGTTCGTGCCGCAGAGGGGAGCATGAGGAAGGGGATTGGGGGTTGGGTGTTAGGGGTTGGCAAGATAAAAATCAATTTTGGACTTTGTACCGACAACTGACAACTGGCAACTGATCACTGAACACTACCATGCCAGATCAGACTTGCCGCTTTTTTACCGCCTCGGACGACGAGATCCGAGCCGGGGCCGTGACCGATGTCTACTTCCTGCGCACAAAGCAGGTCCTGGAAGCGCGGGGCCTCGATAAGCCGGTGCGGGTTGAAGTGGTGGCTAAAGGACTGCCGGCGGGCCATGAGTGGGCGGTCCTGGCCGGTGTGGAAGACGCGCTCCGCTTGCTGAAAGGCTGCCCTGTCATGGTCGAAGGATTGCCCGAAGGGAGTGTGTTCAAGGCCTATCAGCCGGTCCTCAGCCTCGAAGGCCGCTACCTTGACTTCGGTCTGTATGAGACCGCGCTCTTGGGTTTTCTCTGCCAGGCATCCGGGGTGGCGACCAAAGCGGCGCGCTGCCGCCGGCTCATTGGCACGAAACCGCTTATCCATTTCGGCGCTCGCCGTATGCATCCTGCCATTGCGCCCATGCTTGACCGCAGCGCCTATATCGGCGGCTGCGACGGGGTAGCAGTCGTCCTCAGCGCCGAGAAGATCGGCATTGCCCCTTCAGGTACGATTCCCCATGCCTTGGTGCTGCTGGTCGGCGATACACTGGAGACCGCCCGAGCCTTCCACGCAGTCATCGACCCGGCCGTGCGTCGGGTGGCGCTGATCGACACCTTTCAGGATGAAAAATTCGAGGCCCTGCGCCTGGCTGCTGGTATGGGAGATGCGCTCTGGGCCCTGCGGCTCGACACTCCCAGTTCGCGGCGGGGCAACTTCGCCAAGATCCTGCAGGAGGTGCGTTGGGAACTCGATCTACGTGGCTTTGCAAACCTGAAGCTCCTGGTATCCGGAGGGCTCGACGAGGCTGATATTCCGCCACTCGTGCCATGGGCTGATGCCTTTGGCATTGGCACTGCCATCAGCAACGCGCCGGTCATCGACCTGAGCCTTGATATCGTCGAGATCGAGGGGGAACCGATCGCCAAGCGCGGGAAGGAGTCGGGAGGGAAGCAACTCTTTTTCTGTGCGGCGTGCGGTGTGGAGAGTGTTTTGCCGGCACGCACCAAGAATCCTCGCTGCCGGACATGTAGGGC
>JACPXA010000098.1 GCA_016196785.1 Elusimicrobiota bacterium | reverse complement strand
GGGAAAGTCGGGGACGTAGCTGCCTTTCTGCCTTATTACGACGGCTACGAAAGGCAATAAAGCAGCTACGTCCCCTAAATCCAGACAGTAGATCGGATGGTAATCGGATACTAAATCGTATAGTAAAATAGTCATAACATATTGATAATGCTATATTTTTTTATTTCAATATAGTACTGTCATATATAGATTTGTATACGACAATTTTGCCGAAGAGAGGTACTCCTTGTATAGCCCCAAGTACACGATTACCCATAAGTTAATAAAATCCATTAACCGGATTGTGGGAGCTCATGCCCTGATTACCAACGCCCCATTACAGCCCAAATGGGAAGCGGGTTTAAGGTATCAAGCATTGGTTAAAAGTGTCCATTCCTCCACCCATTTAGAGGGTAATCCCCTAACGGAACAAGAAGTTGCTCAAGTTCTTGAGGGGAAAAAACCGAAACGTGAATTTAGGAAACGCGATATTTTGGAAGTGACAAATTACCGGGAAGTCCTTCAATACATAAGCGACACCTATAAAGACCCGAAACTACTCATTGATGAAAAAACCATCCTCCATCTTCATAATCTTTGCGTAAAAGGAATTGAAGGGATGGAAAAAGAGGCGGGAAGATATCGCGCTGTCCAAAATTATATTGTGGCCGGTGTCGCCCGGATCCCTATTTATACCCCGCCACCGCCCCAGGATGTCCCGAAGCTTATGAAAGATCTTGTGGAGTGGATTCAGGATGCCGAGAAAAATGATGTTTCCCCTTTCATCATTTCAGCCATTGCACACTATGAGTTTGAAAGCATTCATCCGTTTGTGGATGGAAATGGGCGGACGGGCCGCGCCCTTGCGACATTGATATTGGACGGAATTTTTTGTTTATGCGATTGAGACGGAAATGACCCGGGTCGAAGCAGACGTCAGAGAATATCTCGCCGGTGAGCATTTAAGAAAGCAGCTTAGGAATGAAGAGATTAATCAGCGGCAATTTAAAGCGGTGAAGTACTTACAGAAACATCATCAGATCCAAACCCATGAGTACATGGAACGTTTCAAATGCGCCCGCGATACCGCTGTTCGTGATCTTAATGAGCTTCTGGAGCGCGGCCTTATCGAAATCCAAGGCTCTGGTCCGCAAGTGCGGTATGTTTTGAAATAAAATCTAATTACGCAACATGCGTTACGCAAATTGCGTGATGAAATTCTATGATCGAGAGCTTTGGGAAAGATACGCTTAAAGAGGTGAATCAGGAACAACTTCGGAAGAATGTATGAATCTGTCTCGGACGCTTAGAGTAGTTTCATGATCCCAAAGCCTACCAGAGACAGTACCATTCCCCAAATCATCCAAGCGAGTGCGCAGGCCGTCCACGTCCGCCAACGAGGCTCCACCGCCCCCTCACGATATAGATAGCCAGGCCCAGTGGCGAGGCGGAAGGTCATTCGCTCTCCCGCGGGGGTCTTCTGTTCGTTTTGCTTGTCTTTCGCTGTCCGATTTGGTGAAATAGTAGCGAGACAAAAGGGAGCCGAACAGGGCGTATGGTGCTTGCGAGAGCAAAGGGCATTGGCATGCCCTCCCAAAGACGCCTGTTCGGCTAAAATAATCCCAGCCCAATGCGGATCAGGGAGAGCATGAGATCTCACCCAAACCCTGCCAGAGGGGATGGAGAC
Source organism: Elusimicrobiota bacterium (assembly GCA_016196785.1). Taxonomy (GTDB): domain Bacteria; phylum Elusimicrobiota; class Elusimicrobia; order 2-01-FULL-59-12; family JACPXA01; genus JACPXA01. Next base: position 11,439 of record JACPXA010000098.1, on the reverse strand, counting down.
CGCGCTAAATGGGGTATATGTATACATTTTTTACACTGTAAGTGTACATCATGAGTAGTTATATGTCAAGTACTTTCTAGGAATTGGTTTTTCTGACGAACAACCGATGCATCCTGGCGAAAAGATAAAAAAGCTCCGAACAGAATTTAGGGCGAAGGGTGGTAAAATAGGACTAACGCAGGAAGAACTTGCGAAGGCCATCGGAGTGAGCCGACAAATTATCGTGGATTGGGAATCTGGGCGGTCGAAGGTTCCTTACCCCCGCTTGGTTTCGTTGAGCAAATTCTTTGCCCAGCCGCTTGACTACTTTCAGGAGGATCGTTCCTCCCAGGATGTAGTGCGTGACACACCCGCTCTGTACGGCACGACCCCGCCCACCATTCCCGTTCCCGTGCTTGGTTCCGTGAGCGGTGAACGCTTTCATTTCTCATTTGATCAGGTGGCTGAGGAATATCTTCCCGTTGCCCTTCCTGGGCATCCAGTGAAGCGTTCGTTCGCTTTGCGGATCACCGGGAAATCGTTACATCCCACCGCGCACGACGGCGAATATGCGATTGTGGTGGAATCGTCCTATGCGGAGGATGGGAAGTTAGCCATCGTTCATCTCAATCAGGAATTCACACTCAAGCGGATCTATCGGTCCAAGGACTATATCGAACTCCGACCGGACAACCCCGCGTACCAATCCCAAAAGATTCAGCCAGACGAGTTCCAGGTGGTTGGGGTCGTAGTCGGGTTTTTCCGAAAGCCCTAACCCCTCCTCACGGAACCCTACCGCTCAGCCCCGTCCTGATCATGGTGCTGGCGGTTGGCTGGTTCGTCTTGGGTCCGTTGGTCAAGGTGCTGTACTTCAAGCTGATGGCGGATCGTGGCGATCATCGAGGAGTAAAGGTAGTGGGAGGGATAAGGGGGGGGTGATGGACGTTCGTGAGTTGTGGGTCCGGGTGGACCAGTGGATGATTCACTTTATGACAGTTTATGGGATCCGGCTGCTGCGGATTGCATTGGGAACCGTGTTCATTTGGTTTGGCCTGTTGAAAGTCATCGGTCACAGCCCCGTCGCCAACTTGGTCGCCCACACGGTGTATTGGGTCTCGCCGGAGTTCTTTGTTCCGTTCTTAGGGGTGTGGGAGATGCTTGTGGGATTGGGGCTACTCTTGGCGGTCGCCTTGCGGGTCACGCTCTTCCTATTCTGGCTGCAGATGGTAGGTACGTTTTTCGTCTTGGTGCTGCGGCCAGACGTGGCCTTTCAAAATGGCAATCCACTGTTGCTGACCACATAATGCAGCTCCGTCCCTGGGTTATCTTGGTCAGTGGTACGTCGGGCCTGGTGGGATCGGCGCTGGTGCCTGCACTCACGGTTGGTGGACACCGGGTGATCCGCCTCGTCCGATCACAGCCAAAGCCAGGGGAGGAGGCAATCCGGTGGGACCCGCTGGTGGGGATGATTGACGCGGCTGGGCTTGAAAGGGCAGAGGCGGTGGTGCATCTTGCCGGCGAGAATATCGCGGGCGGGAGGTGGACGGCGGCGAAAAAGGCCAAAATCCGGCACAGTCGCGTCAAAGGAACCTGGTTGCTCTGTGAGGCCATTGCTCGGCTGGCACAGCCGCCGAAGGTCGTTCTCTGCGCATCGGCCATCGGCTACTACGGAGATCGCGGTGAGGAGCTGCTGACGGAGGAGAGCGCTCCGGGCTCGGGATTTCTCGCTGAGGTCTGCCGGGAATGGGAAAAGGCAACAGAACCAGCGGTGCAACGGGGGGTTCGCGTCGTCCAGCTTCGTTTTGGGATGGTGCTCAGTCCCGCAGGGGGAGCGCTGGCAAAGATGCTGCTTCCCTTTCGGATGGGCATTGGGGGGGTGTTAGGCAGTGGACGCCAATACATGAGTTGGATCACCTTGAATGATGTCGTTGGGGTGATTCAGCACGCACTCACGACCGACACACTCAAGGGTCCGGTGAACGTGGTGACCCCCCATCCGGTGACGAATCGTGAGTTCACCAAGACCTTGGGCCGTGTGCTCGGTCGGCCCACGCTCTTTCCCATCCCCGCGTTTGCCGCACGTGTGGTATTTGGCGAGATGGCTGACGAATTGCTCCTCGCCAGTACCCGCGTACAACCCACCCGGCTCGTGGCTACGGGGTATCGCTTTCGTTCCCCGGAACTTGAAGAGGCACTGAGACACTTCTTCCAGTCGTCTTGACACGGCACCTGGCCTTATGGCAAAGTACCCCTGGGCTATTGCCCATTTGTCAAAGACTTGATAGCACGCCGCGCACAGGCGTCAAACGAAAGGAGGGCACCGATGAAAAGGCTACGAACAGTGACGTATTTCTTGTTTGTTGTGGGTCTCTCCCTACTGTGGCGTAACCCCCCGGTCCTCGCCGCTGAACATCCTCAGGCGACTCATGAGCATCCACAAGCTGTCAAGAAGCACCCAACAGCGGTTCAGACCCAGCCCGCCAAGCCGACGCTCTATCAACGACTCGGCGGTGTCTACAGCATCGCGACGGTAGTGGATGACTTCATTGAGCGGTTGCTTGTCAACGATATCCTCAACGCCAACCCCAAAATTAAAGAGGCCAGGGACCGAGTCCCGAAGGCCGGGCTCAAGTACCAGGTGACTGCGCTGGTCTGTCAGGTGACCGGCGGACCCCAGCAATACACCGGGCGTTCGATGAAGGAAGCGCATGCGCACTTGAACATCACCGAGCGCGAATGGCAGGCCATGACGGCTGATTTCAAAAGGAGTCTGGACAAGCTCCAAGTGCCCGAGCCGGAGCAAAGGGAACTGTTCGCCATCGTGGAGAGCACCAAGCCGGATATTGTCCTCTCCTCGACCGCTCAACCTCGGAAGTAACGGATCGGGGATTCTTTCACTCCCCTAACCCTAAAGGAGGGAAGAACTTCCCCAGAGCGCCCATGCGACTGCGATTAGGGATTTAACGGATTGCCAAGCGAGATGGAACGGGCCAGAAAAACGAGATCAACCCTTTCTGTTTTCCTTCTGGGAATCGTCCTCGGTTATGGAATTTGGGCAGCTTCCCGGCTGATCACCGGAGCATTAGAACCGTGGGATGCAAGGTTTGGGTATTACCCTTTGAGTTTGCTCCTCGTGGGAGGAGGCATGGGATTTCTCAGCCCCCGGCGCTTCTGGCTTTGGCCGATGGCCCTATACCTTGGCCAGTGTTTAGCCGCACTGTCCCAAATGGCGACCACGACCAGAGGTGGGGTGAACCTCTTTATCCCTCTTGGGATGGTGTATGTGGCGATGTTTTCTGCGTTGAGTTTGGTTGGGGCGTCGATCGGTGCAGCTCTGAAATGGCTTATGAGGCGACGAGGTTTGAAAACAGGGACGTAGTTGCTTTTCTGCTTTTTCCCTTAACCTCAAAATGTCAGAAGGCAGTTAAGCAGCTACGTCCCCTTCATGTGAGAAGGGATCAACCTTGCCGAGATGCTTGACTGGCAATGGCTGTTCTTGAAGTGGGAATGGTGGTTCCTGCTCTCTACGGGGGTGGGGACTTATGGGTTGGTATACAGTGCTTTCCAGTATGTCTTGAAGCGATTGGTCGAGGACATCCCCCGTTCCAGGGTCCGGTCAGTCGCTATGGGGATTTGCGAGTTACAAGGCGTCGTGCGGGCCTGGCGACCGCCCATCAAAACGTATTACAGCGGGCTGGATTGCGTCCTGTATCGGTTTCGCCTCGAACGGCTTTCCAGAGATCGGAACAGGGAAACCTGGCACACCATTCAAGAGGGCAAGGTCTTAACGCCCTTTTACTTAGAGGATGAGACCGGGAAGATTGTCGTCAATCCTGACCGGATGCTGCTAGAACTCGATCTTGGATTTGAGGGGCATTCCGAGACGCCACCGGTTCCAGGGATGATGCTGACCGTGGCGCAGCAGGAGCGACAGAAGATTCCCTGGCCATTGACGGTCGCCGGTGCCATGCCCTTGTATCGGGTCCGCGAGTGGTTTCTCGCCCCTGGCGATCCGGTGTATGTGTTAGGCGGGGTGGCGCGACAACACGATGTCGTTGAGGACCAGCGACAGAAACTCCTGGCTAGGCTCAGGGATTTGAAAGCCGACCCCGACCGCATGAAGGCCCTTGATCTGAATAAGGATGGTCAAGTGGATGCGACCGAGTGGGACCGAGCCGTCCAACAGATGGAACACACCGTCTTGCAAGAACAGTTGGCGTCCCTGCCAAATCCGGATTCGGAAGAGCTGGTCGTCACCTGGGCGCCGTGGTATCACGTGGGGATCATTTCTCGACAGGACGAGCAGGCGTTCCTGATCCAGTTGCGGTCCCGGATCCGGTGGGGAGTGGCCTGGGGTGTCTGTGGGCTTGGGGTGGCGGCACTCGGGAAAGGTATTTTCCACATCATGGTCCCCTGGTGGGCGATCCTCGTAGTAGGGGGAGGCGGTGTGGGCTTGGCCTGGCTGCACCATGTCAAGGGGGGGGAGACGGTGCGCCAGGGATGGAAACTATTCACAGGAGGGAACCAATGGTTTGGCTGGTTGTTATAGGAGTGATGGTCATCATAGCCGGTGCGGGATTTTATCTGGTGCAAGTGTACAATGGGCTAGTGTTCGTCAAGCAAAATGTTCAAAAGACCTGGATGAATATCGATGTACTCTTGAAACAACGACACGATGAATTGCCCAAACTGCTTGATCTCTGCAACGCCTACATGAAGTTTGAACAGGAAACCCTTCAGAAAGTCATCCAAGCGAGGGCTTCTGCAATACAAGCGCAAGGGGTCAGCGAGCGGGCAAGGAGCGAGGGGGGATTGAGTCAAGCCTTGGGAGGGTTGTTCGCCGTCGCCGAACGGTATCCCGAGCTGAAGGCCCACGGGACCTTCCAAACCCTTCAAACACGGGTGAGCCAATTAGAAAATCAGATCGCTGACCGTCGTGAGTTCTATAATGAATCCGTCAACATTTACAATATCCGGCTCGGTACGATCCCGGATACCTTTGTCGCCAGCTGGTTAGGGTATCAACCGGCGGAATACTACCACGTTCCAGACACTGACAAAGCTGACCTCCCCCTGCGTCTCCAAACGCCTTAACCTCCTCGCCTGAATACCGTGCCCTCCCTTCCCAACAGGCCAAAAACTTAACAAAAAATTTACCAAACGGTTACGACTTCTTAAGGCAGTCTTTAGGACTCCTCTGCTACACTGAAGACTACGATGAAGAAGCTGATGGCCTCTGGGATGGCCGTCGTCCTCCTCTACTCCAACGTCCTCGCCGGGCCGTTGGCGCAGGCCAACTTTTGGGGAGAACGCCGAAAGACGCTGGCGACCTACGCCATTAACAGCCAACGGCGCTCTGGCGTCGTTGAGGCGTTCCCTTCGCGTTCCCGGCACCCTCTGTTGTCTTCACGCTCCTCCAAACCGGCGCCGGCTTGGCTCGGCCAGGTGATCGCCAACGATGGGGAAATCCAGGACGTCTCCCTCGCTGTCTCCCCCAGCCCGATGGTGCTCCTCATCCAAGACGCCCATGGGCTTGTGGAGGCCCAACGAAACATCGCGCGTATCCTCCAACGGCTCATTGAGCGGCGGGGGGTGGCCTTCATCGGTCTGGAGGGGTCCTCTGGCCGTTTTGACCTGACCCCCTTCCGATCGCTGTCGGATCAAACGGCGGTGGCGGCGATCGCAGAGTACCTCCTGAAGGTTGGACTTCTCACCGGGCCGGAGGTCGCTGGGCTCCTCGCCCAACCCGGGAAAGGACATGAGCCGCTCCTCTGGGGCCTCGAAGAACCGTCCCTCTACCTCAAAAATCTCCGGGCGGTCCAGGAAGCCGAATCCCTGCTGGAGTGGTGGCGCGGCGTGAATGCGCGATGGACCAACCAGCAACGTTCCCCTGATCTCGTGTTGCTGGAGAAGCTCCTCAACCACTCCCTGACCACCTCCGAATGGGCGATCTATCAGGAACGGCGCCCAGTCATTCTCAAGCAACTCGAGCGCTTGACGTTAGCGCCTCCGGGGAGTTCTAAGCACGTGAGGGGCGAACCTTCCTGGTTAACGCCTTTTGAGCGGTTTTACCAAATCGCGGAGGCCCGCAACGAAACCCTGGCACAGAACCTGTTAGCCGTTATGGCCCAGACCCGCCAGCACACGGCCGCGCTGGTGGTCGGTGGGTTCCACACCCCCGGCTTGACCCGTCGCTTGAAGGCCCAGGGGATCTCCTATATCGTGCTCAGCCCCCGCATCACCCGGGTGGATCAGTCCGCTCACTATCTGGCTGAGCTGACGCGGCCGGCGACCCCTCTGGAGCGGCTATTCGCTGGGGAAAAGCTCTATCTACACCTCGGTCATGGGCTGGCGCCCGTGCCCGATTCACTGGGTGCGAAGGATGGGTACCGTCAGAGGGTGCGCCACACGATCATGGGTGTGTGGTTGATCAGTTACCTGGCTTGGGCGATGGGCACAATCACAAACGTCGTGCCCAGCGCACGGGATTTACTCCAAAGACGGGCCGAAGAATTAAACCGGGCATTTCGATTTGTTGGAGCGGGAGTGAACGTCAGAGATGTTCAGAAGACCCACTTCGGGGTCCAAGTGACAGAGGTCGGCGTGCCCGTGCCGAAGACGTTTGAAGTAAGGGTGGGTGCTGAGGCCGCCACAGGACCAGACCCTGGAAGGCGATCCCCAGGAGTCGTCGTCACCCTGCCTCATCCTACCATTCCACTCATTCCTCTGAACGTTGTCATTGCGCAAACCGGAAAGGGACTATCTGGACGACGGAACCTTGGGGAAGCCAAGGCCACAGGGCGACGTCCCCAGAATCTACGGATCCTCTTAGGGTCTTCCGCGCCGGTCCTCGGATGGGACTGGTTGACAGAGGCGGTGGTATCGGGCATCCTGAGCCACCCCGTGCTCTATGTGATCCTGGCGCTGGGGCTTCAACTCCTGGCACGCTGGATGGCAGCAGGGGAGGACCGGGAAAGGGTGTGGGTGCTCCGGGTGCTCTCGTGGGCAAGTTGGGGGATTGTCGTCTATATGGCTTGGTCCCTGTGGCTGCCGGGCTGGTCCCCGGTGCTTGAGCCGTGGCTCCGGACCCCCCTGCGATGGGAGCTTGCCCCGGCGCTATACTCGCTGGGGGGGATGGTGAGGAGACGCGGAGGGCGAGGGCCAACGGCCCCCTCGACCGCCGAGGAGCTCGAGGTCTCCTGGGAGGCGCTGATGGCGTCGTTGCAGAAGGCCTTGACGGCAGCGCCTACCCCCGTGCGCGTGACCTCAAACGCCGAGTGGGAGGCGACGGTGCGGCGATGGGTCGAGACCCCAGTGCCGCTGATTGACAGTAAGGAAGTCGTGGGAGCTCGAGGGGTGCACTACCGCTGGGTGGGACGGAAACGGGCGGGGGTGGTGCTGATCCTCGGGGAACCGGGGGAGGTGCTGGGGGCTGAGGTATGGGCGACCCGCCGGGGGAAGGGCTCCGGTCCGGGCACTCTTTCCCTGTGGAGCTATTACTCCCAGCGGCGAGGGCAAAAGCCGGTGAGTGCGTGGCATACGAGCCTCCGGGACATTCTGGAGGCCCAGATCCCCAACGAGCGGAGGACTTTCATTCAGTTGCGGGCGGAGACCCGTCGTCCCTTGCCGGTGATGCCGTTTGTTCGGCTGGTCGTGGAGGGCTATCCGTCTCAGGGGGAGAGGGAGGCGTCGGAGCTGGAGGCGGTGGTGGGGAGTTGGGAGCGATTGAATGCCTGTTTCTCGAGGGGGTGGTGGACCACGGCGGGGGACGAGACAATCATGCCCCTCAGCGTAAGCCGCCTGGAGGGTTGGTTGATACTCTTAGGGTACCCGGCGGCCTTTCTCAGTCAAGGGATCGCAGCGCTGGCGCGGGTGCAGGGGCTGGGGGAAGCCGGGGCGCCGGAGTCGTTGCTGGACACACTGGCGTGGGTGCAGGCCCAATGGCAGGTCGTGAGGGGAGCCCCGGCAGTGCCGCTGCCCGCCGAGGCGGTAGTGAAGTTCTATACGACGTTGCAGGCCCGGGCGAAGGAGTACAAGCACGACCCGCTGACCCCCACCCATCTGGAGACCTTGCTGCGGTTGTTCGGCCACACCAATGCGTCGATGGTGCGGCGGGTAGTGGGCAAGGGGGCGGTGGGGGGTCACTCGGCACCGGGGGTTTGGGTGGACCTGCGAGGGTGGGGCGAAGGGCTCCTGAGCGGATGGAACTGGTTGCCCTCCGGGGTGTTGGGCATCCTGAGCCACCCCTTACTCTATGTGATCCTGGCGCTGGTGTCTGGGTGGCTGGTGTCTGGGTGGTTGCTGTACAAGAACCTCGCTCGCGTGATGCAGGAGCGTGATGACCTCCGAAGGCAGCTTCAGTCTGCCGAGCGCCAGCGCTCCATCTTGCTCGAGCTCGGGAAGATCAAAGATGCTCGATTGGCCGGCTCGCGGACGGATCCCCTCACTGGGCTGGCGACACGGCTGGTCTGGGACGAGGGATTTAAGGATTTATATTCTCGGGTCATGTACGGCCGGTATCAGGCGACCATCGGTGAATCACAATCCCCTGAGGGACAGGAAGGAGTCATCGTTCTTTTCATGGATGTCAATGAATTCAAGTCCATCAATGACCAGCGGGGTCATGATGCTGGCGACCGCGCCTTACAACGAGTTGCAAAGGTCCTACAGGAAAAGGTGCGTCCCGGCGATCTCGTCGCACGATATGGTGGAGACGAATTCGTCCTTGCAGCGACCGTCGCTGAAAAGCAGGTCGAAGAGTATCTTAACCAAGTGGTGAAACGAATTCGCTCCGAACTCGATAAAAGCACTGACCCCGTGTCCTTGAGCATTGGTGTAGCCCAACAGTTCTCCCTGAGTTCTGCCATGGTGGCGAAGTTACAAGCTGCCGCAGATAAGGGCAAACAACTGGACATCCTTGCCAAGAGAGCGGAACAGTTAGTCCGCATGGCTGACCAGGCGATGTATGTCGCGAAGGGGTCGGGGTCTGGGTTCCATGTTTTTACCTCAGATACGTTGCAACAGAGGAGGCGACTCAAGAAGGCTCAAGCCACGAACTCTCAAGGGCTGTGGCCTGTCGGTCTCTGGGAGACCCTGCCGGGGCTGTCCTTCCTTGGGCTGGCCTCATTCGTACTCACCATAGGGTTGGTGGTTGGCATCATGAGCCTTGTTGGCTTGGACCGACTTCCCCGCGCGACATTTAATCTACATGTCCACGTCTCAGCTCGTCGTGGCATGGCGGTCACCTTGTTGCTGATGAACCTGCTGGTGTTGTCCCAATCAGCGTTCCCGCAGACGATTGAGGAACAGCGAGCGCAAAGGAAAGCAGAGGCGGCGAAACAGAGCAGAGATGTCGAAGCGACCGTCGAGCGTTTTCCAGGGGGGGCCGCAGGGGAGCGCGCGGTCGTGAATCGTATTCGAGAACTTCAGAGAACCAATTCAGATAGGGAGGTGACCGGATACATCGAACCAAGCCGCTCGGGTGAAGTGCGCTTCTGTTGGGCGCTGGGCGAGGCTGGTTCAGTCCAGTTTGCTGAGAAGAAGGCCAATGTCTTTCATACCCATCCAACGAACTGGGGGAAACCCGTGAACCGGGCTTTTTACGAGCTGACCGGGATTGATGCGCGGAAACTCTTCTCATTTCAGGATATTTTCACCGCGGTGGAGGAGGAGGACTATGAACGCTTTGTGCTCGGAGTCCCTGGGGGACGGGTGCTTGTGCTTCAAAAAGCTCCCAAGGGATCCCCTCCCCGACAGCTTGCGGAGCAGTTTGTGAACACCATCCTGACGTATAAGGACCTTTTGCGAAAAGAACTCAAAAAGAAACCCATTCGTGGTGTTTCCGAGGATGTCCTGCACAGGTTTGCTGAGATGTATGCGATATCCGCCCTGCTCCGACATTACCAGGATCTGCTCGGCGGGGACACATACAACGAAGAAACCGCCTTTGCGTTCCTGACGTTGGTGATGGGGATGGGAAAAGTTACTATTCTGGACGAAGGGAAACTCTCTCAGAGCGCTGAGGCCTCAGAGAAAGGCAGGCAGCAGGTGGTCAGCCGTCCCTTTCGTTTGGGTACCTCTCGGGATCTCAAACAGGCCAGAAAGGAGCTCGCGGCCTTTGTGAAGCAGTTTGAAAAGCTCGATCCGAAGGTTCGACCGTTTGCCATGGAATTGATGATAGGATTGAAGCTCCATGGCGAAGGCAAAGCGAAAGGCTCCCAGCCGCTCAAGCAAGTCCTTTCTCCTCAGAAAAAGCAATCGCACCTCATCAGAGGAGATGTGTTAGAACAGATCAAGAACGAGATGGACCGGGCCGATCGGCAGAAGGCAACCCTCCTGGCACTCTTTCACAGCGCGAGCCAAGGAAAGAGGTTGGGCGGTGCGTGGTGGGCAGGGGAGCTGACGGGGACACAGATGGGGGTGATTCTGCTGGCATTCTGGGCGGTGATGTGTCTGATCCTTGCCCGTTGGCATGGGCAGCAAGAGAAGAAGGAAGCAAATATCTTCCTCGAGAATCGGTTGAGGCACTACCGCTACACCGCCTCACAAACCTGACAGAAACTGCGTATTGTGACGCTGTTATGCGTCGGCTGGATTCCCGCTAGTGGCCTGCGGGAATGACGGACGGCTGTTCTAAACTGTCGGTAGGTGGAGGAGGGGACTAATCGGTGTGGCGGCGTGTGGGGCGGGAGGCCGGCGGTGGTGGGTGCAGCGTTCCCCACACTGCTGGATGAGTTTGGCGATGAGGCCGGTCCACCCGGTTTGATGACTCGCCCCAATGCCCGCGCCGTTGTCGCCGTGGAAGTATTCATAGAACAGAATAAGGTCCTTCCAGTGAGGGTCATGCTGAAATGGGTTCGTTCCTCCGTAGACTGGACGTCTTCCCTCCTCATCTTTCTGGAAGATTCTGATCAGTCGGTGGGAAAGCTCTCCCGCGACCTCCCAAAGCGTCATCATCCGGCCGGATCCGGTCGGGCACTCGATCCTGAAATCGTCCCCGAGGAAGTGGTGAAACTTCTGAAGGGCTTCGATGAGTAAAAAATTGAGTGGCATCCAGACTGGGCCCCGCCAATTGGAGTTACCGCCAAAAAGACCCGTGGTGGATTCCGCGGGTTCGTAATCCACGCGGTGTTCCGTCCCATTCACCCTGAAGACGTAGGGATGGTCTTGATGAAACCGGGAAATGGAGCGGATCCCGTAAGGTCCCAGAAACTCCTCTTCGCTGAGCAGCCGCTGGAGGATAGGGCGGAGTTGCTCAGGAGGGACAATGGAAAGCAAGCGGCGCTCGCAGGCCCCGGCCTGGCCGTTGCAGGTTACCTCCCTGGCGAGGTCCGGGCGATGGCGGAGGAACCAGTTGAACCGCCGGGCGAACCCAGGCAGCTTGAGGAGCGAGGAAACCTCCAGGGTTTCAATGGCAAAAAGAGGAATCACCCCGACCAATGAGCGGATCTTGAGGGGGAT
>JACPXA010000128.1 GCA_016196785.1 Elusimicrobiota bacterium | reverse complement strand
CGACGCGCTGGAGAAGATCCAGGGAAAGGCCCGCGAGTCAGGTCTCACCCCCAGTGAGTACGTGAACGCGCAGGGTAACGTCCACCCCCTCCTTGCCAAGGAGATTCCACCAGGGCTGGAGCTTCTTCCCGGCAAGGAATCCCAGTACGTCCTGGTCCGTTCCAGCGCAGAGCTGACCGGCGCCACGCTGGTTGAGGCTAAGGTCCAATTAGGCGATCAGTACGGGTTTCCCGTGGTCGCCCTAGAATTTAACCCGGAAGGGGCGAGAGTCTTCGCGCGGGTGACGGAACTGAACATCGGCAAGAACCTGGCGATCGTCCTAGACGGCATCGTGCAGTCGGCGCCGGTCATTCGCACCCGCATCCCGGATGGACGGGCGGTGATTGAGGGGAACTTTACCGCGGACGACGCTAAGTTGCTGGCCACGGTGCTGAGGGCTGGTGCGCTGCCTGCCCCTGTTCGGATCATTGAAGAGCGCACGGTCGGCCCCACGTTAGGAGAGGACTCCATCCGTTCTGGGGTCCGGGCGTGTCTGGTGGGGCTTGCGTTGGTCGTGGGGTTTATGGCGATGTACTACAAGACCTCCGGGCTGATTGCGGACCTGGCGTTGGTGTTAAACCTGTTCTTGCTGCTTGGGGCCATGGCGTATTTTCATGCCACCCTCACCCTGCCAGGCATCGCGGGGGTCCTCTTGTCGTTAGCGATGGCCGTGGACGCCAATGTCTTGATCTTAGAGCGCGTGCGTGAAGAACTCCGCTTGGGGAAAACGGTGCGCACCGCGATTGATTTCGGCTATGAACGGGCCTTCTCCGCCATTCTGGACGGCAATCTTACCACCCTTATTGCCGCCGCCTTTCTTTTTCAGTTTGGGTCAGGGCCAGTGAAAGGGTTTGCCGTGACCCTGGCGCTGGGTTTGGTGATCTCGATGTTCACCGCGATTACCGGCACCAAGACCCTGTACGACCTGTGGTTGTCCGGCCGCAAGATCGAGCGTCTGAGCGTGTAGTCATGCAATTCTTGCAGAAGACCCAGTTTGATTTTATCGGCAAGCGGTATCTCTCGTTTGCGCTCTCCAGTCTCTTAATCCTGGCAGGGCTCGTATCGCTGGTCCTGAAGCGAGGGCCTCGGCTAGGGATTGATTTTACGGGCGGTACCTTGATCCAACTGGCGTTCCAAGAGGCGATCGGGCTAGACCAGATTCGGGAAGAGCTTCGCCGCCGTGGGAGTGGAAATGTCGAAATCCAGAGTTTTCCCAAGCAGAAAGCCTTCCTTATCCGCAGCCAAGGGGGCGCCGGGAGCCCGGAGGTGGTCGCTCGAACGATCCCCTCAGCGCTCCGGGAGGCCTTTCCTGCCAACCCCTTTCAGGTGGAGCGTGTCGAGTATGTCGGGCCGGTCGTGGGGCAGCGCCTGGTTCGACAGGCCTTTTGGGCCGTGATCTGGTCGCTGGTGGGGATCGTCGTGTATGTCGGGTTTCGATTTCGCTCGAGCGTCTGGGGGGTGGCTGGTGTGGTCGCGTTACTCCATGACGTGTTTACGACGGTCGGGCTCTTCTCGTTGCTGAATAAGGAGCTCACCATCACGGTGGTTGCCGCGTTGTTGACCATCGCGGGGTACTCCATCAATGATACCATTGTCATCTTTGATCGGATGCGGGAGAAACTGCGGACACTGCGGAAGGTCTCGCTCGGAGAACTCATCAACCTGAGCGTCAATGAGACGCTGTCCCGGACGGTCAATACCTCCCTGACCGTGTTTCTCGTGCTGTTGGCGTTGTTCTTCTGGGGTGGCGAGGTCATTCATGATTTTTCCTTGGCGCTCCTCTATGGGGTGGTGGTGGGCAGCTACTCCACGATCTTTGTGGCGAGCCCGCTCGTCTATGAGTGGCAGACATGGAAGGCTCGTCGTGCACAACGAACCCCTTGAAGCGGGCCTCCTGGCGGCGGTCAAAGGATCGTTCCCTTGCAAAAAATTAAGAAGTTCAAAATTCAGGTCCGCCCGCGCGAGGTGGTGCGGGCGCTCCGTGCCAACCCATCGCTCCAGCCGCTTCCCGTTGATGTGGGTGAGCAGGTTCAGGCGTTGTTGGATCGCCAGCACCTTACGCTCCTACCGGCGGCGGTCTATGAGACCTGTCCTCCTGACCAACTCATCCCTGAACTGATCCCTCAGCTCGCCCCCGGCGCAGTCGCGGTCTCAACGATCATCGCCACCATCGGTGACGCATTGCCCGACGGGCAGACGTCGGTTGAATCAGGGAGCCTTCGGGAAGCCCCCTTCACCGAGGCATTTTGGGAGGTATTCCGTCAGCAGGCGGTTGACCATGCGGTGGGGTTTATCGCCCGACTGCTGGCAGAAGACGCCGCCCGAGAGGATTGCACGTTGAGCGAGCGTCGGTCGGCCAACGCTGAGGCGGTTCCTAACCTCGTTGCTCGGTTAGGCGCGAACCGGATCGGGGTGAGATGGGAAGCGGACCGGCTGGTACCGGTGGATAGCCAAGCGGTCTTGATCCCCTGGCTTCCCCTGGCCAAGCGGCGGAGGAAGTAGCGAGGTTCTCATGGGTAGGCCATTCCTTATCTCCAATTTAGGATATTGGTATGTCTCCTGGGTTGGTCAGACCTCCTCGATTTATCGGATACGGGAGGAGATTCGGCGGCGCTTGGAACAATCCTATGGGGGATTTATCTATGCCTTTTGGCACGGCCGCCAATTACTGATGCCCTATCTGCATGCCCATGATCAGGCTCATACCCTGATTTCCCTCAGTAAGGATGGGGATCAAATTGCCCGAATCGCTCAGCGCTTTGGGATCAGGGTAGTCCGGGGATCCTCGAGCCGTGGCGGAGTCCGTGCGCTGGTCACCATGAAACGGCTCCTCGCCCAAGGCCAGCGGGTCGCCATGACCCCCGATGGGCCGCGCGGCCCTCAAGGGGTCGTCCAGCCGGGCATTCTCTTTCTCGCGCAGAAGACCAGTTGCCCAATCGTGCCCATTGCCTACGGCGTGAAACGGCGGATGATCGTGAGGGGGTGGGATGAATACGTCGTTCCCTTTCCGTTTAATCGAATCACCATGGTCTATGGGGAACCACTCATGGTCAGCCCCCATGATTCCCTTGAGGCCAAACGTGAAGAGTTGGCCCGTGCGTTGCATCAGGTGACCACTGAGGCGGACCAGTTGGCTCGAAACGGCCGATGAAGCGTGCCGCCCTCGCCACGCGGCTCTATACCAGTGGACTCATGGTCGCGGTGCCCTTCGCCTTACCATGGGCGCTGTGGCGGTGGAGACGGCGGCTCTTCAAAGAGCGATTGCCTGGCTGGGCCAGCCGGGTCGGATGGTTTCCCCGCGCTCTCTTGACCCGGCTCGCCGTCCACCGGCCCTGGCTGTGGGTGCACGCGGCCTCTGTTGGAGAAACCTTAGCGTTTCGACCGCTTATGGGACGTCTGCGAAATGCCTTCCCGAACGCTCGGATCCTCTTCTCGGCTGCAACACGAGAGGCGGTCCAGCTCGCTGAGACCCAAGGGATTGGGGATGCGGTCACCGTGGCCCCGTTGGATTTTCCTTGGGCGGTGCGGCGACTCCTCGCAGCCGCTGAGCCTCGACTTGTCCTCCTCATGGAAACCGAACTCTGGCCCAATTTGATCCGTCTGGCCAAAGCCAGCGGTGCGAAAGTGGCCGTTGTCAATGGACGGATTTCATTGAAGAGCTTCAAGCGGTACCGATGGGTCGCTCCCTGGTTCCCGCAGGTCCTCCAGGGGTTGGATCTTTGCGCAATGCGGGAGCCAGCGGACGCTGAACGGATTCGTGTCTTGGGGGCTCTGCCAGAGCGGGTTCATGTGACGGGCAATTTAAAGTATGATGCGTGGCTCGCGGCTTCCCCCCAGACCGCCTGCGGATCCTCAACTGACGGCTGGGGTTTGAGCGACGATCATGTCCTATGGGTAGCTGGCAGCGTCCATCCCCAGGAGGTACCGATCATCCTGGACACCTTTCAGGCGCTCCTGGCTTCGTTTCCCCACTGTCGCTTAGCGCTGACCCCTCGTCATCTTGAAACGCTCCCATCGGTGATAGAGGCGTTTGAGGCGCGCGCCCTGCCGTATCAGCGACGGAGTCAGGGGGGACGGTTCAGTGCCCAGGTGCGGTGTGTCGTCGTGGATACTGTGGGGGAACTCTCCGCGCTGTACCGCCTGGCCGGAGTGGCGTTTGTCGGAGGAAGCCTGATCCCCCATGGTGGGCAGAATGTGATTGAACCAGCGCTCGCCAAGGTGCCGGTCCTTTTTGGCCCGCACATGGCCAATTTCCGAGAGACTGCACAGCTCCTCGAGCGAGCTGAAGGCGCATGGGAGGTCAACACCCAAGCGGCATTGCTGGACCGGGTCAGAACCCTGTTGGCAGACCCGGCGCTGGCCAAAACCATGGGGGAACGAGCGTTTCAGGCCATCGTCAGTCAGCAAGGCGCTGCCGAACGGACCACGGTGCTCCTTCAACGGCTTTTCGTATGAAACGCATTTTGGTGATCCGATTGTCATCGTTGGGTGACATCGTCCTGACCACCCCCGTTTATCGAAACCTCAAAGAGGCCTGGCCGACCTGTCAGATCAGCGTGTTGGTCAAAGAACGGTTCAGCGACGTGTTGATAGGGGATCCATCAGTGGATGAGGTCATCCCGTGGCGGTCACGGGCGGAGAAGAGCGGAGGAACCTGGAGCCAACTCCAAGCCCTGCGCCGGCGGAACTTCGATCTCGTCATTGACCTTCACGGAACCCCCCGGTCATGGCTGATCAGCCTCGGTGTGGGCGCCTCCGAGCGGGTCCGCTATCGCAAAGCGAGTTGGGCGAGGCGGGCGTTGGTGTGGTGGAAACGGCGGCCACCGGTGCTGACCCGGCACACCGTGGATCGCTACCTCGACGTCCTTCGTTCACTGGGTCTGTCCCCCCGCCGCTACCCGCCAGACCTGATAGGGCGAGGGCCAGCCGGGGGCGGGCCTGTCGGTTCAGGGACGTTCACCCTTGCCCCCGTCTGTCCCCGACTGTTCCCCAAGCGGGTGTTGATTGTGCAGACGGCGTTTTTGGGTGATGCGGTGTTGACGACGCCGTTGGTCAGGGCAGTGAAGGAAGGTTTTCCCAGTGCAGTCATCATTGTCTCCTGTACCCCGGAAACCGCTGCGGTCTTCCGCGGGGCGCATGGGGTGACCGCGTTGGTCATAGACGACAAACGGGGTCGTGGAACTGGGCGTGGGCCCTTCGACCCATTCGACAGGCTCAGGGCAGGCTCCGCTCAGGGCAGGCAGGGGGCTAAAGGGCTCCTAGGGTTTTGGCAGATGGTCCGCCGCCTGCGCCGACTCCACTGTGATGTGGCGCTCCTTCCCCACCGATCGGTTCGAAGTGCGCTGCTCGTACGGCTGGCTGGAGTCCCACGGCGGATTGGTTTTGAAACGAGTCCAGGACGGTGGTGGTATACCGACCGGGTCCCCTTCCTCTGGGGAGAACACGATATCCATCGCAATCTTCGGTTATTGGAACCATTGGGGGTCCGGGCTTTCCGAGGACTGAATCGTCCATCGTCTCCCCAGGTGACAGTTGGACCATCAGCGCATGCCACGGCGGGAGAATTGTTGGAGCAGCAGGGGGTGAGGGCCGAGGAACTCTTAGTCGGGATCGCGCCTGGATCGCTGTGGGCCACCAAACGGTGGTTGCCGGAGCGGTTTGCGGCGGTAGCCGACAGCCTGGTGCGCGAATTTCAAGCGAGGATCCTCTTGTTCGGTTCTGCGGCTGACCGTCCAGTCGTCCAAAGCGTCAAACGGGCGATGCACTATCCCTGCATTGATCTTGCAGGCCAGACCTCCTTGGGGCAGCTTATTGCCTTGACCGCCCGCTGCCGGCTCTTCCTCTCCAATGATTCCGGGGCGATGCACGTTGCAGTGGCGACCGGTGTGCCAACGATTGCGCTGTTCGGTCCTACCACGCAAGAATTAGGCTTTGCCCCGTACGGTGAGACCCATCAGGTCATTGAGCGGGAGCTCCCCTGTCGGCCCTGCAGCCTGCACGGCGGGCCCCGCTGTCCCGAGGGCCATTTCCAGTGTATGCGGGGGATTTCCACCGACGAGGTGTTGGACGCCGCCCGAGCGATGCTGCGTCAGGTTCTAGGAGCGTGTCCGAGTATGGCTTTCATGGCGAACCGGCGGCTGTT
>JACPXA010000044.1 GCA_016196785.1 Elusimicrobiota bacterium | reverse complement strand
GCCAGACCTCCGCCTCTGAGGTTGATTTTAGACACGGCTTGAATTACTGCATCAGGATCCAATGGTTCACCATTACTTGCGGATCTTCTTTGCCATGGCGCGTTGAGATAGCTTCCGGCGGCAACGCATAATAGCCAGTTGAGTTGAAATCGGAAGTTCCGAAAACAGCTTGGCATGTTCTAGAGCCGCTTCCGGATGCGCCTCCAATAACTTGTGCAGGTGCTTATCAAAACCCCTCAAGCTATCGGCCTTTTTCATATGCACACGGCCTTGCGAATCCTCTTGCGCGCTTCCTCAAATAGCCCCTGATCCGATGTCACAAAGAGATCAGCCTTCGAGAGAAGGCCTGAAGCCAACTGAATCGCATCAAGCGTTGAGAGCGGATGCTCATAAACGAGATCTGCCGCTGTTTTTTCTAGAGCTTCGTTCCAAATCACTCGATGAAAACTCTGGAAATCTTTATGCGCCTCTGATTTGAGCCAGGCAGCTTGTTGCGAAGTCAGAGCTTTTTCGCGCAGTCGCCTGGCAATGACCGCACTCATCTCGAGCCACGTTACAGGTGAAACGGCGATTTCTGAAACCTCCTGAAGCAGCGAATCCAATTCCTTCGAGCCATCCTCCTCGACGTATTTTTTGAAGAGCGAAGACGTGTCAACGAACGCCCTCATCGCTCCTCGGCTCGCAAACGGGTTGTTGTTTCAGAAAGTGCCTCATCTCCTTTTACTCGGATTTTCTGAATGAGCCGTTTCCAGCCGGGTGAAGTTAAATTCTCGTTATGAGGAACCAAGTCCGCCACCGGCGAACTCCTTTCCATGACTACAATACGCTCCCCCCGCTTCACCACTCTGAGATAACTTGAGAAGTGGTGAGTCAATTCACGAATATTGACTGCTTTCATTTTTTCTACCTCCACAGAGAAGTATAACATATGTTAGACATTATGTCTAACATAAAACCACTTAGGGGAGACCCCCGCGAGCCGATGAATGTGCGGGACTGGGGTGTTCGCCCTTGCCCAATTTTGTTAGGTGTACGCCTAAAGAAAGCCCCCTGGGGAGATCTCGGGAAACCCACTCTCAAACCGAGAAAACCTTCGACCCTCTGGATCCAACTATCGAAGTTGCAAGTCGTTCCGTTCCGGCCAACCAGCGGGCGAATTCCACGAAGGGCGAATAATTCTCACGCGGGGCAGTCCTGTAGAACTGGCGTGTACGGCCATCCGTAGGTTGCAATGAAGGACTCTCTCATCGATAGATATCGCGGCGATGCCCAATATCAATAACAAGAACGAGCAATTGATGCCGCCGGACCAAGTAGAGGATGCGATAGCTTCCGACTCGATACGAGTACCGGCCTTTCAGCTCTCCCTTCAGCGGCTTACCCTGGAAAGGATCCCGTCCCAGATCATCTAACACATGAACCACGCGCTGATACAGCGCGGGTTCCCGTTCTGCGATGCGCCGAATGGCGCGCTCGGCCTGATTGGAGAATTCAAGCCTATAGGAGGCCAAGAGAAGCTTTGATATCCTCCCACGGGCGGGTCCGGCCTTTTCGTATATCTTCTTCTCCGCGCCGCAGACCGGCCATCGCCTGCGGATCGGCGAGAATGTCGAGCGTTTCCATCAACGACTCATAGTCTTCAACACTCATCATGACGACCACCGGTTTCCCCCGCTTGGTAATCACATACCGATCCAATCTGGCGTCAATCCGAGAAATCACCCGGGGCAACTCGGGCCGCAGTTCCTTTAAGCTAACGGTATTGACCATCCGCTTGGCCTCCACAATAAAGTATACACTAAAACGTACTCATTTGGGGAAGGTCACAGCTTGCCCTTGGTGGAGGGCACCCCCTTGACGCGGGGATCCCGCTCCACCGCCTGGCGCAGCGACCGTCCCAGCGCCTTGAAGACCGCCTCCAGGACGTGGTGGATGTCCTCCCCCGCCTTCAAGAGGTCCACGTGAAGGGTGATCTCGCTTCTCGCCACGAAGCTCTCCAGGAAGTGTCGCGCATCCTTCAACCCATAGGGGGAAGAATCCTGACCCCTCCCCGTTTTTGCAGATCGAAAATCCAGAAAGGGGCGGCCGCTGATATCGACGACGGACCGGACCCGGGCCAGCGACTCGTCCATCGGCACGAAGGCGGACCCCATCCGCCGGATGCCCCGCTTATCCCCCAGGGCCTCCCTGAAAGCCTCGCCGAGGGCCAGCCCCAGATCCTCGTTGGTGTGGTGGAGGTCCACCTCCAGGTCCCCCCTCGCCCGAAGCTCAAGGTCGAAGAGGGCATGATGCGCGAACAGCTCGAGCATATGGTTCAAGAAAGGGACTCCCGTCGAAACAAAGGCGCGTCCCCTCCCATCCAGATCGAGCCGTCCCTCAATCCGGACCTCTTTCGTTTTCCTCGCTACCTTGGCAATCCTAGATTTAGAGCTCATCTTTTCCCCATGACTCACGACCCGTCACTCTCCTTCCCGAAGCGGGCCTGCACCGATTCCCAATGCTTGGGCAGCCCCTCGATGGTGGCGAGCCGCTCGATCATCCCCCGGGCCGCCTCCAGCGCCTTGCGGGAATAGCTGATCACGTGGCTCACCTTCACGAACTCCCCCACCCCCAGACCGGAGAAGAAGCGGGCCGTCCCGCCGGTGGGCAGGACGTGGCTCGGCCCCGCCGCGTAATCCCCGACGGAGGCCGGCGAGTAAGGACCGATGAAGATCGCCCCGGCGTTCCTGATCTTCCGGACCAGCAGCTCCGGCCGGCGGACGTGGATCTCCAGGTGCTCGGGGGCCAGGGCGTTGGCGATCTCGGCCGCCTCATCCAGATTCTTCGCCACCAGGATGTATCCCCGCGAGACGCTCCTGCGGATCGTCTTGGCGAGCGACTTCGAGGTGGTGATCAGGATCGCCAGCCCCTGGTGGTGCTCGTTCTCCGCCTCCAGATCCCGGGCCACGAACTCCGGGTTGGCGTAATGGTTGGCGATGACGGCGATCTCGGTCGGGCCGGCCGTCATGTCGATGTCCACGAAGCCGAACACCTGCCGCTTGGCCTCCGTCACGTAGGCGTTGCCCGGCCCGACGATCTTGTCCACCTTCGGGATCGTCCTGGTGCCGAAGGCGAGCGCCCCGACCGCCTGGGCGCCGCCCGCCTTGTAGACGGCGGTCACCTTCAGCAGGTTCGCCACCACCAGGATGTGCGGATCCACGGAGCCGTCCGGCTTCGGCGGGGTGACGAGGATAATCTCCTTGACCCCGGCGATCTTGGCCGGCAGCACCGTCATGTAGACCGTGGAAACGAGCGGCGCCGTGCCGGAGGGGACGTACACGCCGACCCGCTCGAGAGGAACCGGGTGCTCCCCCAGGACGACGCCGTTCTCGTCCCGGATCCGCCAGGGCCGCTTCACGGATCGCCGGTAGAACCGCTCCACATTCTCGATCACCGTCTTCAAGGAGGCGACGAACTCCGGCGAGATGTTCTGGAAAGCGGCCGAGGTCTCCGCCTCGGTCACCTTGAGCTGCCTCGCGGTCAGGCGGACCTTGTCGAAGCGGCGGGTGTACCGCAAGAGGGCCTCGTCCCCTTCGGCCCGGACCGCCTGGAGGATGCCCCGCACCCGATCCTCGATCCTGGCCCGGCGGGAGAACCCCCGCTGGGTGAGCTTGTCCCACTCCTTGCTGCGAACCCGAATGATCCTCATCCCGATCCCGCCCGCTCCCGGATGTATTCCTTGAGCCTCTCG
>JACPXA010000107.1 GCA_016196785.1 Elusimicrobiota bacterium | reverse complement strand
GCCTCCCGCTATGATATGGACCGATTTGGGGCTGGGGTGTTCCGCCCGTCGCCACGTCAATCAGACCTCATGATTGTGGCAGGGACTGTGACGTATAAAATGGGGGAGCGCATCAAGCTGCTTTACGAACAGATGCCGGAGCCCAAGTACATCATCGCGATGGGCAGCTGCGCGACCGGGGGTGGCCCGTACTTCCGGTTCGGCTACCACGTCATGAAAGGGGTGGACCAGATTGTCCCAGTGGATGTTTATGTGCCGGGATGCCCGCCCACCCCTGAACAGCTCTTGGAGGGCTTGATCAAACTCCAGGAGAAGATTCGCCTCAAACAGACCCATAGTGACCTGAGGGCCAAGGACGCAGCCCAGCCCGCTGCCCCGTACGGTCCCTAACCCCCTTCCCCATACCCATATTCTTATGACTCCCCAAGCGCTCGTGGAGTTTCTTCAAGCGAAGTTTGACGGAAAGCTCCTGGAATCCGGGATGACGGGAAGCGATCCCTTCATCCGGGTAGCTCCCGAGGATTGGCTGTCCGTCGCCCAGTCACTGCGGGAGACACCCGAATTGCAATTTGACTACCTGATGTGCCTCTCCAGCGTGGATCGCAAAGAACTGTTGGAGGCGGTGTACCACTTCTACTCCTATCCCCAACAACACCGTCTCGAGGTTAAGGTTGCGGCGCTACGGGAGGCCCCCAAGATTCCCTCAGTCGTCCATCTCTGGAAGACCGCGGATTGGCACGAACGGGAGGCGTACGACCTCATGGGGATTGAGTTCACGGGGCACCCCCATCTGTCGCGCATCCTCCTGCCGGACGACTGGGTTGGGCACCCCCTCCGCAAGGATTACCAGTTCCCAACCGAGTACCATGGGATTGACCACACCGGTCGCAAGTGGCTGACGCTGGAGGACAAAATTCCTGAACATCTCGAGCATCAAACCCCTGAGGAGCGGGCGGCCAAAGCCGCTGCCGGTCGAGCCGGGGCACGGGGTGGGACTTCATGAAGACGCTCGCCTGTCATGGCGAGGAGGGCCTCCTGCTGATGGTCAGGAAAGGCCCGACGTGGCCATCCACGGCTGTTACACGGCGAGGTTCCCACGTCGGCTTCTCCTTAAGGATTTCATGGAAAGCCTCCTCGGAATGACAGCTCAGCCACAGAGGCTTCATTCAGCCCACCCCAGCCCCGACTCTCCAGAGCCTCATTTGGTCACCGATGAGATGGTGCTGAACATGGGGCCTCAGCACCCCAGCACCCACGGGATTTTACGGCTCATCCTCAAGCTTGACGGCGAGGTGGTCCGTGACGTGCAAGCCGAGATTGGCTATCTCCACCGCTGTAAAGAGAAAATCGGCGAGAACCTCCAATATAACCAATACACCACCTACAGCGACCGGATGGATTATCTGGCAGGGATGAACAACAATGTAGGACATGCCATCGCCGTGGAACGCCTGATGGGCAACATCCAGGTGCCCGAGCGAGCCGAGTACATCCGGGTGATCATGGCGGAGTTGAACCGCATTGCGAGCCACCTGGTGGCGCTGGGCACGTATGGGGTGGACATCGGGGCTGTCACCCCGTTCCTCTATGCCTTCCGCGATCGGGAGAAGATCCTGGACCTCTTCGAAGAGGTCTCCGGCGCGCGGCTCTTGTACAACTATGTGCGGATTGGTGGGGTGGTGCGAGACCTCCCTGAGGGGTGGGGGGATCGCTGCCGCAAATTCCTGGACTACCTGGCCCCCCGGCTTGATGAGTTCGATACCGTGCTGAGCCTTAACCCCATTTTTATTGATCGGACGGCGAAGGTCGGTGTTCTTCCCGCTGACGTGGCGATCAACTATGGCTGCACAGGCCCGATGCTGCGGGGGTCTGGAGTCAAACGAGACCTCCGAAAGGATGAGCCCTACTCCGTGTACTCTCGATTCAGCTTTGAGACCCCGGTAGGGCCTGGTCCCCGTGGGGTGGTGGGCGACTGTCTGGCACGGTACTGGGTCCGGATCCGGGAAATGCGCGAAAGCGCCAAGATCGTCAGGCAGGCGCTGGATCAACTGCCCTCAGGACCGGTGATGGCTAAGCTTCCTCGGATTCTGAGGGTTCCACCCGGCGAAGTTTACGTGCGGACGGAAAACCCGAGGGGGGAACTTGGTTTCTATATTATCAGCGATGGCTCACCGAAGCCGTACCGGTTCAAGGTGCGCTCCCCGGCATACTGCAACTTAAGCGTCATCGGTGAGATCTCGCGCGGTGCGCTGGTGGCTGACATGGTCGCGATCCTCGGCAGCATTGACATCGTCCTCGGTGAAGTTGACCGATGAATAACCTCAAAATGTTTTGGTTGACGGTAAAAAGCCTTGGACTCGGGATGGGTGTGACGCTGCGGACGATGCTGAAACCGGCGATCACCCTGCAGTATCCTGATGAGCGCCCCCAGAAGCCTAAGGTGTTTCGCGGGTTTCTCCACAACGACGTGCCCCGTTGCGTGGCCTGCGATATGTGCGCAAACATCTGCCCCGTGGACTGCTTTAAGATCGTGTACACGCGGGATGAGAAAGGTCGCCGTCAGCTACACCGGTTTGACATTGACATGGTGAAGTGCATGTTCTGCGGGCTCTGCACCGAGGTGTGCCCCACGGAATGCCTGACGATGACCGGGGGCTTTGAGCACGCCACGTGGGACCGGAAAGAGTTGGTGCTCCATTTCGTCACCCCGGACAAGCCGGCCCTGCCGGTGGATCCAGCGCTCGTTGCGGCCCACCGCGCCGCCGCTGCCAAAGGGTAAGGAAGGGGGGGACGTAGCTGCCTTTCTGCCTTATTACGATGGCGCGAAATCCCCCTTCACCCCCCTTTTTCAAAGGGGGGGAGGGAGAAGAAGGAGAATGAGGTAACTATGATCTTTACGGTTGTTGGTAACTACCCTAAGATCCCAAATGCGCCACGCCCGGCGAAACTCCGGCAGGCCATCACTCGCTTCCAGGGCGGTGAGCTCACCCAGGCTGAACTGGCCCGGGTGGAGGGCGAGGTCACTGAAGAGGTCATCCGCGAACAGGAGGCGGTTGGGCTGGACCTCCTGACCGATGGCCACATCCGGTGGGAGGACCCCGCCACCTACTTTGCCCGCGGGATTGATGGGTTTGAGATCTCAGGCCTCATCCGTTACTTTGACACCAATGTCTACTACCGCCAACCGGTCGTGACGCGTGCCCTCGGCTGGAAAGGTCCGATCACCGTCAAGGACCTCCAGTTCGCCAAACGGGTGACCAACAAACCGATCAAGGCGGTGATCACGGGCCCGTTCACCCTCGCCCGCATGAGTCGCAATACCCATTACTCAACCCTGGAAGCCCTCGTTATGGACCTGGCCAAAATCTTACGCCAGGAGGCGTTGGCGCTCCAGGCCGCTGGGGCGGCGTGGATCCAATTCGATGAACCGTGGCTGGTCCGCGCCAAGCAGGATTTTCCCATCGTGCAGCGGGCCTATACGGTGCTCACTGAAGGCCTCACGACCAAGCAGACCCTGCTTTGTACCTATTTTGGCGACGTGCAGGGATTACCGCCGGCATTCTTCAAGCTGCCCGTCGGAGGCTTTGGATTGGATTTCGTGACCACCACCGGAAATTTTGACCTGCTCAAACGGCAGGCGTGGCCGAAAGACAAATGGCTGGCCGGGGGAATCGTAGATGCCAGGAATACCCGGATGCAGAACTTTGAAGAACTCGAGCGGGCGTTCGGCCAACTCACCGCGGTCCTTCCCGCCCAGCAACTGCACATCTCCCCTCACTGTGGGCTGGAGTTCTTGCCCCGAGAGGTCGCGTATGCCAAACTGGAACAGATGGTGAAATCTTTACGTCAGGGGGTCCCCGTTTTATGACCACGCCGCTCTTACCAACCACAACAGTTGGGAGCTTTCCTAAACCTGAGTATCTCCTGACTGCCCGCACGCAATACGCACGCGGACAGATCACGCGGGACCAGCTCAAGCGGCTTGAGCAACAGGCCACTACAGAGTGGATCCGCACACAAGAGGAATTGGGAATTGACATCCTCGTGGATGGCGAGATGTACCGCGGGGACATGGCCACGTATTTCGCGGAAAATCTGGAAGGAACTAAGATCAGCGGGCTCGTCCGGTCGTATGGGAACCGGTACTACCGGAAGCCGGTCGTCGTTGGACCGCTCCGCCGGCCTCGCGCTATCACGGTGGAGTGGTTTGAGTTCGTCCAACGGCAGACTAAAAAACCGGTCAAGGGAATGCTGACGGGCCCGTATACGATGATGGACTGGTCCTTCGATGAAAACTACCCCAACCGGCGGGCCTGCGCCATCGCCTTCGCCGAGGTCATTCGCCAAGAGGCGGAAGACCTCCAGCGGGCGGGTGCCCAGTACATCCAGATTGATGAACCAGCGGTGTCGGTCCGTCCCGAGGAGATGGACCTCGCCATTGAGACGATGGGGCTCGTCACTAAAAACCTCCGGGCCAAGACCATTACGCACATCTGCTACGGCGACTTTGAACAGATCTATCCGAAGCTGCTCCAAATCCCGGTGGATCAAATTGATCTTGAGCTGGCGAACTCCAATTTCGATCTCCTAGAGCTGTTCAAGCGTTCCCCGTTCACTAAAGAGATTGGGCTGGGGGTCGTGGACGTCCACTCGCACCGAGTGGAATCGGAGGAGTTTGTGATCGCCGGGATCCGCCGCGCGCTCAAAGTGCTGAAACCGGAGCAAATCTACGTGGACCCTGACTGCGGTTTGAAAACCCGGACCCCGCAAGAGGCCATCGACAAGCTGCGGGTGATCGTTAACGCCACACGGAAAGTGCGGCAAGAACTGGAGGTCGCCCACGTCTAACACCGTTCTAACGTCCACGCTCACTGAGAAGATCCAGCGTCTCAAATCGACGCGGAACGCGGTCGTCCTGGCACACAACTATCAGGTGCCGGAGGTCCAGGAGGTGGCAGACTTCGTTGGCGACTCCTTGGGGCTGGCCCAGCAGGCCGCAGCAACCAAGGCAGAGGTCATTGTGTTCTGTGGGGTTCATTTCATGGCGGAAACCGCCAGTATCCTCTGCCCAGACAAGCGGGTGCTGATTCCTGATCTGGAAGCCGGCTGTTCCCTGGCCGCAATGATCACCGCCGAGGACCTTCGAGCCTGGAAGGTTCAGCATCCTGAGGCGGTGGTGGTCTGCTACGTGAATTCCTCCGCCGAGGTGAAGGCAGAGAGCGATTACTGCTGTACCTCCTCCAACGCGGTGAAGGTGATCGAGGCCATCCCGAGAGATCGGGAGATTCTCTTTGTCCCTGATATGTACTTGGGACAGTATCTGCGATCGAAAACCGGACGGGACATCGCCCTCTGGCCAGGCTACTGCGGAGTGCACGTGCGGATCCGCCCTGAGCGCATTGCCGAGCTCCGTCAGCAACACCCGAGCGCGGAATTCTTAGTCCACCCTGAATGTGGGTGCAGCACCGCGGTGCTTCCCATGGCCGACCAGTTCTTATCCACGGAGGGGATCACCCGGTGGCCGGCGCGGTCGCAGGCCAAAGAGTTCATCATCGCCACGGAAACCGGCATCCTGCACCGGCTAAAGAAGCAGTATCCGGACCGAGCGTTCTACCCCGCCAGTGAGGAGGCGGTGTGCGGTTTTATGAAGAAGATCACCCTCGAGAAGGTCCTCTGGTCCCTGGAGGACCTCCAGCACGAGGTCACGGTCCCTGCAAAGATCGCGGCAAAGGCTCGCCGGGCGATTGATCGCATGTTGGAGCTTGTGTGAACGAATTAAGGCTACGAGGGAAACGGGTAGGGATTTTGGTGGAGCAGCAGTACCAGGATTTGGAGGTGTGGTATCCAGCGCTGCGGTTGCGGGAGGAAGGCGCTGAGGTGCTGTTCATTGGAACAGGAACCGCCACAAGCTATGTTGGCAAATATGGATATCCAGTGACGGTAGATACCACCGCCGCGAAAGTAGCGTGGGGATCGCTCGATGCGCTCGTCATACCAGGCGGTTGGGCACCCGACTTCCTGCGACGAGATCCCGCTACTGTTCAACTTGTCAGCCGGATGTGTCAGGCGGGGAAACTGGTAGCCGCCATCTGTCATGCCGGATGGCTGCTGGCCTCAGCCAAGGTGCTCCAGGGGAGAACGGTCACGGCGTTTAGCGCGATCAAGGACGACGTGGTCAACGCGGGCGCGCGATTCGTGGACCAGGAGGTCGTGGTGGACGGGAACCTGATCACTGCTCGCAAGCCCGATGATCTTCCCGCGTTCTGCCGCGCGATCATCCAACATTTGAGCCAAGTACCGGTTGGAGCTGAAAAGAGGTAATATGCCGTTAACGAATGAACAAATCTTACATTACAGCCGCCACCTCATCATGCCAGAGGTGGGGGTGGAAGGCCAGGAGAAACTCCTCGCCGCCAAAGTCTTGCTTATTGGCGGGGGGGGACTCGGGGCGCCGCTCTCGCTGTATCTTGCCGCCGCCGGTGTCGGGACCCTGGGGCTTGTGGATTTCGATGTGGTGGATCTAACCAACCTCCAGCGGCAGGTGATCTATACCACCGCCGATGTGGGCCGCCCCAAAGTTGAAGCAGCCACGGAGCGGGTACAAGCGCTCAACCCCGATGTCCGGTTCATTCCCTTCAATGAACGGCTCAGCCGTCAGAACATTCAGCAGATCATCAAAGACTTTGACATCGTGGTAGACGGGACGGACAACTTTCCGACACGTTACCTGGTGAATGACGCCTGTGTCTTCGCCAAAAAACCCAATGTGTATGGGAGCATCTTCCGGTTTGAGGGACAGACAACGGTGTTCTACCCTTTTCAGGGTCCCTGCTATCGCTGTCTCTACCCAGAACCGCCACCCCCAGGGGAGGTGCCGAGCTGCGCCGAGGGGGGGGTATTAGGCATCCTCCCTGGCTTGATCGGGCTGATTCAAGCCACGGAGACCATCAAGCTGATCCTTGGGAAGGGCGAGCCGCTCGTTGGCCGGTTGCTCCTCTTTAATGCCCTCGACATGAAGTTCCGCGAGGTCAAGCTCCAGCGGGACACCGACTGCCCCGTCTGCGGCGATCATCCCACAGTGAAAGAACTGATAGACTACGAGCAGTTTTGCGGCGTGGGTCGCGGGATGGGCGGGGGCGGAGGGCAAGAGGAAGCAGCGGTCCAACCCGCCCAGGGCATCTCCGAAATCCTCCCGAAGGAGTTGGAAGCGCTCCGGCGGAATGGGCGCAAGGTCTTTCTCCTCGATGTTCGGGAACCGGAAGAGTATAATATCTGTCATCTAGAAGGAAGTCATCTCATCCCGCTAGGCACGCTCCCCCAACGGGTCAATGAGCTTGATTCGGCGGATGAGATCGTGACCTATTGCAAGATGGGTGGGCGGAGCGCGAAGGCGGCGGATTTCCTGAGGAAGGTCGGGTTCAGGAAGGTACGGAATCTCAAAGGAGGTATCACCGCCTGGGCGCGTGAGGTCGACCCCTCCATGCCCACGTATTAACCCCTTCACGCCTCTCCCTTGTAGGGAGAGGCCGAGCGAAGCTCGGGTGAGGGTCCTTAAATTCCCCCTCACCCTGACCCTCTCCCACTGAGGGGAGAGGGAAATCAAGGAACTATGACTGAACAACTAAAAGGCGCGGAAATCTTTGTCGAATGCCTCAAACGGGAAGGGGTGGAGGTCATTTTCGGGATTCCCGGCGGTGTGAACCTCCCGATCTTCGACCAGCTCTACTCCTCACCCATTCGGGTGATCCTCACCCGCCATGAACAGGGGGCCAGCCACATGGCGGATGGCTATGCGCGGTCTACGGGCAAACCCGGGGTGTGTATTGCGACGTCAGGCCCCGGGGCGACCAACCTGACGACCGGGTTGGCCACCGCCCACATGGATTCGATTCCGGTCGTGGCCTTTACGGGTCAGGTCGCCACGTCCCTCATTGGCAACGACGCCTTTCAAGAGGCCGATGCTACCGGCATCACCCGCTCCATTACCAAACACAATTTTCTCGTTAAGGATGTCCGTGAGCTCGCCCGGACGATCCGCGAAGCGTTCTACATCGCCACCACCGGCCGGCCAGGCCCTGTCCATGTGGACATCCCGGTCGACATCCAGCGGGCGGTGACGGAGTTCATCTGGCCTGAGCAGGTTCAGATTCGGTCCTACCGACCAACGCTGGAAGGCCACCCCCTACAACTCCGGAAAGCGGCGGAAGCGATCAACCAGGCGAAAAAACCGCTCCTCTACGTAGGGGGTGGGGCGATCCTTTCCGGGGCCTATGAGCCGCTCCGCCGTTTGGCGGAGAAAGCCGACATCCCAGTGACCACGACCCTTATGGCGAACGGTGCCTTCCCACCGGATCATCTGCTGTATATGGGCATGCTGGGCATGCATGGGAAATACTCGAGCAACATGGCGATGCAGCGAACTGACCTCCTGATCTCGTGCGGGGCACGGTTTGACGACCGCGTCACAGGGAAGGTGTCGGCCTTTGCCCCCAAAGCGAAGAAGATCCATTTCGACATTGACCCGGCCAACATCTCAAAGACGGTGCGGGTGGATATCCCGGTGGTGGGGGACCTGAAGCGCTGCTTGGAAGAGCTCGTGGGGCTGGTGGAGCCGAACAAACATCCCGAGTGGAAGAAAGAGATTCGGGACATGGACGCTGAGAAACCCCTCACGTACAAGAAAGACGATATCCTGCGCCCCCAATATATCATCGAGGCGCTGCACGAAATGACGCGGGGGGAGGCCATCATCTCCACCGGCGTGGGCCAACACCAGATGTGGGCCATGCAGTACTACCTCTGCAAGCACCCGAGACATTTCTTGACCTCAGGCGGTTTGGGAACAATGGGCTACGGCTTCCCAGCGGCAATCGGCGCCAAGGTGGGGAACCCCACGCAACACGTCATTTGCATTGATGGGGATGGGTCGTTCCAGATGACGATGCCTGAGCTTGCGACCGCGGTCCTAGAAAACGTTAAGGTCATCGTGGCGATCTTCAACAATTACTATCTGGGCATGGTCCGACAGTGGCAGGAGCTCTTCTATGGCGAGCGGTTTTCTTCGTCATGCCTGGTGAGATCAGGGGGGAATGCCGCCAAGGACACAGAACCCGATCCAAAGCGGGTGGCCTATGTCCCGGATTTTGTCAAATTCGCGGAGGCGTACGGGGCGATCGGAATCCGTGTTTTCAAGAAGGAGGAGGTCATCCCGGCCATCACCACGGCGCTCAAGGCCGACACCTCGGTTGTTATTGATTTCGTCATCGAGCCTCAGGAAAAGGTGTTCCCGATGGTCCCAGCCGGCGGTGCGCTGGATGACATCATCGTGGACATGGCATGAGGCTCTAGAGGGAGGCGGTGGCGTGGCTGCGTTCGCTACGCTTCTGGCCCTCCTCGAAACGCTGTTGTGCTCGGGCGCATGCGCGCCCTGCGCTCAACGCGTTTCTACGGAGGCCGCTCAGGCTCACTGCGCCATCGCCCCCGCCTCCCTCTATGGCTGAAGTTACGCAGAAACCGCAACGGAAACCGAGACCCAAGGCTGTCATTCACACCGATGGGTGCACCGGTTGTGAGGCATGCATCATGGTGTGCCCCATTACCGACTGCATCATCAAACATGGGGACACCCCTTCCACGGCCCTCTGTGAGGTCATCGAGTCGAAGTGCATCGGTTGCTACCTCTGTTACCAGGTCTGTCCCTGGGACTGCATTGAGATGGTGATGCCCGGAGAAACCCCGAAGCTTGGGACCTCCTTGAGTCTCCTTGAGTTTCATCGTCCTAGTTAGATGAACGCCTACGAGGTCGTGATCGCAGGTGGAGGCCCGGGTGGTTTAACCGCGGGCCTCTATTGTTCTCGAGCCCACCTGAAAACAGTCCTTCTGGAAAAAGCGCTGCCCGGTGGTGAGATCCTCAATACAGGGGTGATCGAGGATTATCCCGGCTTCGATGTGATTGACGCCAGGGAATTGGCGAAGCGCATGGAGAACCATGCTCGTAAGTTTGGCGTTGAGATCCGCCAGTTGGAGGTTACGCGGATCCGGAAGGCAGGGGAACGGCAGTTCACCGTCGAGACGCCACAGGAGTCCTTTCAGGCCAAGGCAGTGATCGTGGCCACCGGGGGGAGTCCCAACAAGCTGGGGGTCCCTGGGGAACGCGAGTTGGCCGCAAAAGGGGTCAGCTACTGTGCCATCTGTGACGGTCCGCTGCCGATGTTCCGTAACCGCCCTATGATCGTCGTCGGTGGAGGAGATTCCGCACTGCAGGAAGGCCTGTTCTTGACGAAATACGCCTCCAAGGTTTACATCGTCCACCGCCGGGACAGCCTGCGGGCTCAGAAGATCCTTCAAGAACGGGCCTTCAACAACCCTAAGATGGAGATCATCCTTAATTCAGTGGTTCAGGCGATTCAAGGTAACGAGTTTGCCGAGTCAGTAACCCTCAAAGATCTGCAAAAGGGAAGTGTTCGGCAGTTGCCGGTGACCGGGGTGTTTATCTTCATCGGGTTTACCCCCAACAGTCACGTTCTTGATCCCAGCCTTGGGATTCAGAAAGATGCCAAGGGGTATCTGCTGACCAACGAGTTCATGGAGACGTCGGTCCCGGGGATTTTTGCCATTGGGGACATCCGACACCAGCTCTGCAAACAGATCACCAACGCCGTCGGGGATGGAACGACCGCTGCTGTGGCCGCCGAGCGGTATATCGAAGGCAGCCTGCACCTTGCCTTAGGAGCGACCACGTAGTCTTTCACAATCCTTATGCGAATTGAACGCGACGCCTTAGGCGAACGGGAAGTCCCTGATGACGTCTACTACGGTATTCACACCGTCCGGAATATCGAAAACTTTCCCGTCAGCGGGATCAAGGCACATCCCAAGCTGGTCTGGGCGACTGCCCTCATTAAAAAAGCTGCCGCAGAGACCCATCTCGAGCTGAAACTCCTGCCGGAAAAACTTGGCCGGGCGATCCTGCAAGCCTGCGAGGAAATCCTCTCCGGCAAACTCCGTGAGCAATTCGTGATTGACGTGTTCCAGATGGGCGCCGGCACCTCCCATAACATGAACGCGAATGAGGTCGTTGCCAACCGGGCGATTGAGCTGTTAGGGGGGAAGCGAGGCGACTATTCGGTGGTACACCCCAACGATCATGTGAACATGAGTCAGTCCACCAATGACGTGTTCCCGACAGCCATCCGCTTGGCGTCGCTCGCGATGATTGACGAGTTGATGCCGATCATTGGGGACCTCCGCGACGCCTTCCGAGAGAAAGAGATCGAGTTTAACGGGATCTGGAAATCCGGGCGGACCCATTTGCAAGACGCCGTCCCGATGCGACTCGGGCAGGAGTTTGGGGCATACGCTGCAGCACTGGGGGCCTGCATGGCTCGCATTGACAACGCGGCGTCGGAGCTCCGTGAACTGAACCTCGGGGCCACCGCTATCGGGGCCGGCACCAACACCCACCCCCGCTACCGAGAACTCGTCATCCAAAAATTGCAGAACTACACGGAATGGCCCCTCCGCTCCGCCTACAACCTGTTTGCAATTACGCAAAACGCCGACGATTT
>JACPXA010000088.1 GCA_016196785.1 Elusimicrobiota bacterium | reverse complement strand
GGTCCCTCGGCCCGAGGGATACGGGCGGCTCATTCGTGGGAAGGATGGACACATCGAGCGGATCATGGAAGAAGGGGATGCGAGCGTCCCAGAACGAGGGGTGCGTGAAGTCAACGTCGGTGTGTGGTGTTTTGCGACCTCGGACCTCCTGAAGGTGCTCCCGCGCCTCCACCCCAATAACGTCAAGCGGGAATACTACCTCACCGACTGTGTGCACCTGCTGCGACGGGCTGGGTGTGAGGTGCAGGATGTCGCCTGCACGGCGCCGGAGGAGGCGCTGGGGGTCAACACCCAACAGGAGCTCTCACAGGCGGAGGCGATCCTCCGCCAGCGAGTGCTCGTGCAATTGATGGAGGCCGGGGTGACCGTGACCGCGCCGTCCTTGACGTTCGTGGACGCAGGGGTCATGATCGCCGCCGACACGGTCCTCTGGCCGGGGACGATAGTTCTGGGTCGTTCCCAGATTGGCCGGCGGTGTCAATTGGGACCCAACGCCCTCATTCAGGATTCGATTCTAGGCGATGGGGTGGAGGTCCGCGCCTCGTTTCTGTACGGGACGCGGGTGGGGAACGGAGCCCGCATTGGACCCTTTGCCCATCTCCGGACCGGGAGCTGGGTCGCGCATGGGGCCCGCGTGGGGAACTTCGTTGAGCTAAAGTGCACATCGGGCAGGGCACAAAGGTCAGCCATCTCTCCTACATCGGGGATAGCGAGGTGGGGGCACTCGTCAACATCGGGGCTGGGGTCATCACGTGCAATTTCAATGGCTTTCGCAAATCGCGGACCGTGATTGGGGATCGGAGCTTCATCGGATCCAACGTGAACCTGATTGCGCCACTCAGGGTTGGGGAAGGGGCCATCATCGGAGCGGGCTCGACCGTCACTGAGGAGGTTCCCCGGGACGCGCTGGCGATCGCACGAAGCCCGCAGATCATGAAACCGGGGTGGGCCAAGCTCCAGCGGGCCAAAGCCAAACACGAGAACTCCCATGGCTGAACTGAAGATTTTTGCAGGGAACGCCAGCCGTGCGCTGGCCGCGGCAATCGCCAAGACCGTGGGCAGCCGGCTGGGAGATGTGCATGTCGGCCGGTTTGCCGACGGCGAAACAGAGGTGAAGATCAGAGAGAATGTGCGGGGAACGGACTGCTTTGTTATCCAGTCCACCTGTCCGCCGGTGAACGAACATGTGATGGAGCTCTTGATCTTGATTGATGCCCTGTCCCGAGCCTCGGCGTATCGGATCACCGCGGTGATCCCCTACTACGGCTATGGCCGTCAGGATCGGAAGGCGGAGCCCCGGGTGCCCATCACCGCGAAGCTGGTGGCGAATCTCTTGACCGCCGCGGGGGCTGACCGGATCCTCTCCATGGACCTGCACGCCGGGCAGATCCAGGGCTTCTTTGACATCCCCGTGGACCATCTGTATGCGACCCCTGTGTTTCTGGAGTATTTCAAGCAGAAGCGATTGGAGGATGTCGTGGTGGTGGCGCCGGACGCAGGAGGGGTGGAGCGGGCTCGTGCCTTTGCGAAACGGATGGGGTCGGACCTGGCGATCACCGACAAACGACGTCCTCGACCCAACGAGGCGGTGGTGATGCGGATCATCGGGGACGTGAAAGGGAAGACGGCAGTGATCTTGGACGATTTGATAGATACCGGTGGGACGCTGGTGAAGGTGGCGGCGGCGCTTAAGAAGAAGGGCGCGATCCGGATCCTGGCGGCGTGTTCGCACGGGGTACTCTCGAGCGATGCGGGTTCGCGGATTCATGCCTCCGGGCTTGAAGAGATGATCATCACCGATTCGATCCCATTAACGGGTGTGGGTGGAGGGCAAAAGAAGAACCTCTCCAAGGTGCGGGTTCTTTCCATCGCAAAGCTTTTGGGGGAGGCGATCCTCCGCATCCACCGGGAGCAATCCGTCAGCGAACTCTTTGTCTGAACGACTGCGATGAAACAGATCGTCCTCGAAGCGCAAACGCGAACCCTCCAACGGAAATCAGTCCTTAAAGCCCTCCGGCGGTCTGGGCAGGTCCCCGCCATCGTCTACGGGGGCAGTGATCCCCCGTGTCCCGTGGTCGTGGATGGCGCCCAGTTCCTCCAAGCCATGCGTACGGGGTTGGGGGAGAACGTCCTCTTGTCGTTAAAGATCGGTGGGGAAACGACCACTGCCATTGTGAAGGCGATTCAGCGTGATCCCATCACCCGAAAGGCGCTCCACGTGGATTTTCAACGGGTCTCCCTCAAAGAGAAGTTGGAAGTTGCGGTGCCGCTCAAGGTCATCGGGGAAGCCCCAGGGGTCAAACTCACCGGCGGGGTGCTGGAATATATTCTGCGCGACCTGTCCGTCCGGTGTCTGCCGATGGAGATCCCGGAGTTCATCCCGGTGGACGTGTCCCAGCTCGAGATCGGACACGGGGTTCTCGTACGCGATCTACCGATCCCTCAGGAGATCGAGGTCCTGACCGCGCCGGATCAGCTGGTCGTGAACATCGTTGCGCCTACGGTGCTGGAGGAGACCCCGGTGGAGGCCGCCCCCGCTGCGGCCGAACCCGAGGTCATCGCCCGAGGAAAGAAACCCGAGGAGGGCGAGGAAGCCCCACCCGGCGCGGCCCCGGGAACTCCTCCCAAAGTGGAGGCGGCGAAAGGCGCGCCGACTGCCTCACGGCCCGCCCCCGAAGCCAAAAAAGAGAGTCGTTGATCCAACTGATCGTGGGGCTCGGTAACCCGGGTCCACGCTATGCGGGAACCTGGCACAACCTGGGTCGCCGGATGGTCCAGGCCCTGGCCGAACGATGGGGGGTCGCGGGCCGGTGGACAGAGTGGGCAGGGCAGGCCCGGATGGTAACGAGAGAGAACATCGTCCTAGCTCAGCCGCTTGTGTACATGAACGAATCCGGCCCCTGCGTTCGCGCGCTCCTCGCCCAGTGCCACTGCCTGCCCAATGCCCTCTTAGTTGTGTCCGATGATTTTGCCCTGCCGCTGGGGGCCCTTCGCCTCAGACGGCGCGGGTCGTCGGGCAACCATCGAGGCTTAGCCTCGGTGATCGCAGCGTTGGGGACCGAGGGATTTGCGCGGCTCCGGCTCGGCATCGGGCCGGTGCCCCCGGGAGAAG
>JACPXA010000082.1 GCA_016196785.1 Elusimicrobiota bacterium | reverse complement strand
GGGTTCATGAAGGTAGCCGAGGTCGGGCAAACCCGGGTGCAGGGTGGATCCTCGCATTGCTGGCAGGGCATCGGGATGAGGCTCTGCCGGATACGGGCGCCTTCGACCTCCGTTTTGGGAAGGATCTTGAGCCATCGAATAATTCTTCCCATCGCTGCTTCCTCTGGGCTGCCAAGCATCTGGTTGTTTTCAACGGAACAGGCGACTACGCAAGCCTGGCAGCCTGTGCAGCGATCCAGATCAATGACCATCCCCCAACGGTGCGCGCCCCGCTCCTGGACAAGTTCGTCCTCCGGCTTGGAGGGGAAAACCTGGCTGGCCAGGCCGGCAACGGCGGCACAGGCGCCGAGAAAGACGTTTTTCAAGAACTCCCTGCGGCCGACCTCAGACGGCATACACGTTCACCTTTGTCTCCTGCCAGAGCGGCTGGCCGGAAGAATTGAACGCCCGTTTGAGAACATCGGCCGGGTTTGACCCGACCCCTTGCGCATAGCGTCCCATCCCCGCGTGCCCCAGTCCGAAGGGAAGGCTGACGACCTCGGGATGGATCCCTTCATAATGCCTTGCCCGCGCTTGGATCCGGCCGGCGGAGGATTCCACCCAGACCATCTGCCCGTCGGCGACGCGTAATCTTTTAGCGGTCTCGGGGTGGATCTCGAGCCAGCTCTCCCACTGTTCCCCCAGATGGGCGCCCGCCAAGCTGTGAAGATAGGGCAGATGCGCGCCTTCGCCAAAGGAGAAGGCCAAGGGGACATGAACATAGAGCTCAAGGGGGTAGTCGCTTGCTTCCTTTGAGTTCGGGATCCCGGTTTCCTCCAGTTCACGGATGGGAAATTCGAGTTTGCCGCTCTTTGTTTTGAGCGTAGCCTCCGCCCCGACCCGCGCTCCTTCAAAGCTCCACCACCCGCCCTGGCGCCAGCTCCCTTTGGCGCCGGCCTTCTCCACCGCCATCTCTAGGCTGTCGACGAAGCTGTCCCCTGGCAAGGCGGCTGCCGCGGTACCACCGAGCGCCTTCGCCAGCTGCAAGACGAAGTCGCCATGGTCCCCTGTATCGTAGAGGGGCGGCACGACGGGCGGGGCGAAGCTGATAACGCCTTGTCCTTGTAGCGTGGAAGAGAATCCGTATTGCCAGGCTTCCAGCGAAGCGTGCGGGGGAAGAACGAGGTCCGCCAATTCCGATGTTTCATCCAGGAAGGAAGAAAAGCTCACGATGAAGGGGACCTTGTCCAGCGCCTTCTTCCACTGGGAAGGCCCAGGACTCAAGAAAACGGGGTTGGTGCGCTCAAGCCAGAGAACCTCGAGGGGTGAGGAGTCGGCCGCCAGAAGCGCTTCCGGCAGTTGGTGCAAGCTTGCCAAAGGAGCCGGCCGGGTTTGCGGAAGTTTCACCGGGGGAAGCCTTAGTTGGTATTGGGCCGCCTCGCTGGCCAGCACGCCTCGTTGGACGCCGATGGATCCGACAAGCGCGTTCAAGCTGTGGACCGCGGCCTGATTGAAGAGGCTCGACCGATGGGTCATGGCGAGGGCCGGTTTGACGGACGCCATTTCGCGGGCGATTTCCTCGATCTGCGCCGCCTGGACACCCGTGACCTGAGAGACTTTCTCGAGCGGGTACTGGCTCAGCCGTTTCGTGAACTCTTCAAAGCCCGATGTTCGTTGAGCGATAAAACGACCATTGTAAAGACGTTCCTTGACAAGGACGTGCGCGACGCCGAGCGCCAGGACGCCTTCCGTGCCCGGCCGGATCGCGAACCATTCATCGGCCTTGGCGGCGGTCGTGGAAAGGCGGGGCTCGATGTGAAGGATCCGGGCCCTTCGTTCGGGCCGGCCGCGCCGCAACTCCGCGTAGGCCCGCTGGGCCTCAATCGGCGAGGGAAACGCTTGGAGCCAATCCCATCCGAACGAAACGACCAGGTTGGCGTTGGCGAGATCGTAAAACAGGCCTTCTGAAAACCCGTGCATCTTTTCGAAAGCGTCAACGGGCGCCTGGCCCAGGGACCAGTTCCACTCCCAAAAATTCGGCGTGCCAAAGGCCTGCGCAAAGCGTTTCTGAATCTCATGACGGATATCTCTGATCGGGGCGGCGATCATTCCGAGGGCTTCCGGCTTCTTCCGGGCGACGAGATCGCCGAGCTTTGCCCGAAGCATCTCGCACGCCTCGTCCCAGGAGATCCGGTCCCATTGATTGGTGCCCTGCCTGCCGGTAGGCGCCCGCGCGCCGCGGCGTCTCAAGGGGTGTCGGAGGCGATCCGGATGGTACAGTTCCTGAAGAATGGCGGCGCCTTTGGGGCACATCGCGCCTTGGTTAAGCGGATGAGCGGGCATCCCGGAGACGCCGGCGGGCTTGCCGTTCACCAAGCGAATTTGAAGCATGCAGAGGGCAGGGCACTGCTTGCAAACGGCCGGGACGTAAGCCTCGGATTCCAGTTTTGGCAACGGCTTCTGCTTGGGCGCCAAGAGGGTCGCGCGGATGGCCTTTGGAATGGCAAGTCCGGCCGCCATGAAGCTGCTCCACTTCAACAACTCTCTTCGTGAAATCTCAAAGCTCATCATTCCCTACCGGTGACAGGCCAGACAATCCGTCGTCACATTCTCCCGCCGGTGGCACGCCAGACAGTTCTCCATCTTCAATGCCACCGGTTGCCGGACAACGGCGCGCTCCATGCCTGCGATATCTCCATGACACGCCTTGCAATCAAGACCCGCCAGCTCCACATGGCGTTTGTGGGAAAAGCGCACATGCTGGGGCGCTTTGTAAATCTCCTTCCAGGGGATTTCCTTCATCTCTTGGAGGTAGGCCTCAAGGCGCGCGGGGGTTGGGGGGTTATCCTTGCCGGGGATATGGCAGAGGGCGCACGTTTGGACATTCGGGATCGTCGCGCGGGCCGCGTCTTTGGCTCCCACATGGCAGGCCTCGCAGGCGATGCCGAAACCGACGTGCTTCTGATGATTAAAGGCAACGGGCTGGGATGTGCCCCAGGTTTGATAAACCCGGCGCAGCGTCGCCGCCACGACGCCCACGACCACGAGCCAAGCCGCCGCCGTATAAACCCGTTCTCTCAAGAGCGCACCCTGTTCCGTTACCCGGAGATCTTCTCGGTTCCCAACAGGAGCTTCTTACTTGCCTGGTAAACTGGCCACTCCGGTTTCTGGCTTGACCGGTTTGATGGGCGCAAATTCCTTGGCTAGAGAGGTGAGCCCAGCGCCACTCCGGCCAGCGCAAACCACGGCTGACCTACGTGCACGCTGAGCGCTCCTGTTTAATTTCCCGCTTGCTGCCCCGACTTTAGACTGAACAAGAAAGCCGTCAGGTCCTCCAACTCGTCCTCCGACAGAACGGCCCGCCATGCCGGCATTTCCAGCGGAGGCTCAGGCGCGCTCTCCCCCAGCGGAGGAGGGCGAGAGCCTTTCAGAATTTTGTCCTTGAGATCGCGCCGGGTGAAAGCCTCGGAGAGATCCAACAGCGTAGGGACCTTCCCATCCGGATCCGCATTGGGATTTTTTACACCGCCTCGACCCTCGGACCCGTGACACACGCCGCAGCGCATCTCTTGATACAGCCGGCGGCCGCGCCGCATCTGCGCGAGCGCGGGAGAATCCGGAGGGCGCTCAGGAATCGAGGCGTAAGCCCTTCTCGTCGGTTGGATGGCCCAAAGCGGGCTCCAGAGGCGAGCCCGGTAGGCCAGAAAACCGTAGAAGCCAAAAAGGGCTGACCATACGGCTGCCACCAAGATAATCAGTCGGCGCGCTCCGCGATCTTTCATTGGCCACCCACAGGGCTACTTCCCTTTGAGCTTCTTTTCGATCAAGTCCTTTTTTCTGAGCGACGAGTCATACTTCAGGAACGAAAGGACTTTCTTGGCGCTTTCCGCGTCAAGGCCAGAGCGTTTTTTTGCCTGCATCATCCGGATGTAGGTTTCCCACTCCGCGGGCAACGCATAAGGCGCATTGATGGCCCGCGCCAGCGTGTGGCATTTGGAGCATTTTCTTGCAAACGCCTTGTAGTTCGCTTGCTGCTCCGGCGGGTATTGGGACACGTCAATGGTATCCGGACCCTTGTCCCATGGGAATTCCTTTTCTTTACCTTCTTTTTCCACAGCCACCAGCAGAGTCGTAACGCCCAACGCCAGGCAGCACCCAAGAACCCAGAAGAAAAGGATGCGTCTTGTCATGGGACCAACCTCCCGGCCCGCCGCGGCGGGCGCATGTTCTTTCTTCTTCTCCAGACCGAAAAGGCCGGTCGGGATGCGGCTAAGGGGGAACCAAAACCGCACCACGCCGGCCTCTCCGGAAGGGTGTAACGCGCTTAAACGATCGTTAAAAGCCCACTTCTACCTGAGCCGTCCAGCGGTGATCCTTCGGCGCACCTTCCGTCTTCGTGTTGGCGAAGTACTCGACGAACGCCCGGCCGTTCTCCGTGAAATAGTGCGAGAGTTGGGTGGTAAAATTCCCGAACTGCTTCCGCCCATCAGCCGTCTGGTACCAGTCCTGCCGCACCAGGGGGACGAGGAAGGGGCGATCCCCCCACTTGATGGGGTAGAAGAGCTCGGCATAGACCGCCCGGTTGTTCTCCTTGGTCTGGGTCACCGTGTTCTTGTCATGGAAGAACACGAAGGCGCTCCTCAGCGTTCCCCCAAAGAGTTCGACGAGGGCATCCACCCCAAGCCGGGAGAACTGCTTCCTGCCGGCTGCCGGTAAGCCTTCGTTCCCGAAGCTGCTGAATCCTCCAAGCACCACACCCTTCAAGCTATCAAAGGCGAGCCGCGCTGAGATATCCTTCGGCCCTTCCCCTTCTGCGTCGGCCTTATCAGCCGAAATCCCGGTGCTGTAGTACAGGGAACCCGTACCGTCTTTGGCCAGCTCTCCAAAGACGGCGACCGTCTGCTTCTCACTATCCAGGGTGTCTCCAGACGTATGGCCTTGAGTCGCGAAGTCCCGCTTGGACCGGGTCAGGCGACCCATGTTGGAAAGCGTCTGGTAGGGGTCCATCGCAAAGAAGGACCGTTTCGCCACGAGGACGTTGAGCAACCGCGACGGGTGGTATCCCAGTTGGAGTTCACCCAACTCCGGGGTGAAGTCTCCTTCGT
Source organism: Elusimicrobiota bacterium (assembly GCA_016196785.1). Classification (GTDB taxonomy): domain Bacteria; phylum Elusimicrobiota; class Elusimicrobia; order 2-01-FULL-59-12; family JACPXA01; genus JACPXA01. The sequence goes on along the minus strand of JACPXA010000082.1, from coordinate 5,675 downwards.
CCTCCATTTCGATCTCCGTGAAGTACGACAAGCGCCGACCCGTGTGTCCCCCCGCGATAAAGAGCTCCAGCTCGTGCAGTGCCCTTAGCTTGAATTCTCGTGCAGACTGCTTCTTATCATAGGGCCGAGCCTTGACCACAGCCCCCCAGGGAAACGCCGCGGGGAGGAACATAGGATGGGGGTCTGACCTCACCTCCTTGATCCCCTCTTTGCTGCCCTGCTCCCGGACATACCCGTTGAGTTTGAACTCCCGGCCATATTCATTCAGCGCCGGAAACGCTGTGTGGCACTGACTACAACTGAGGCCATAGGTCCGAGCAAACGAAGGGACCGCCTGGGCCTCATTCACTCCGTCGGGCCTGACGGGGCACAAACGCTGCACACTGTGCCAGGCCGGAGGCACCAACCAGAAGGCGAAGGCTAGGATGCAACCAACGATAACCACCGAATTCATGCGTCTCATTCTATTCATTGTTTCCCCCCTTGGTCCTGATAATTGAGGCGTAATCCACTGCGCCCCCTTTTTGCACACCGTGTTGTCCGAAGTTCCGTCCTTTCGTGCACTCATAGCATAACTGATAATCCGAGGCACCGGACGGTTTCGTCGAATCAATGTGAGACTGGCGAAGAACGCGCTTCGCAGCGAAACGTCCGCTAAAGGATCGGTAGATACCGTTTAAGCTCGTAGTCCGAGACATGCGTTCGGTAGGCGTCCCATTCAATCCGTTTGTTCAGCAACAGCTTGGTGAACAGTGGCTCTCCCAATACCTCACGGACGATCGAAGATCCCTCCGCGACCTCGAGCGCTTCGATCAAAGAGCCTGGTAAGGTCTCGACCAGCTTGGCGTGGCGTTCGAGTTCGCTCATCTCATAGACATCGGCCTCCACGGGGTCGGGGAGCGGATATTTCCCCCGCACCCCAGCGAGGCCGGCGGCCAGCAGCACGGCGAAGGCGAGGTAGGGGTTGCAGGCCGGGTCCGGAAATCGAACCTCGATCCGGGTGGCCGCGGAGCGGCCCGGTTTGTACTCCGGGATCCGGACTAAGGCAGAGCGGTTCCGGCGTCCCCAACAGATGTAGACCGGAGCTTCATAACCGGGCACCAGGCGTTTGTAGGAGTTCACCCACTGATTGGTCACCAGGCAGATTTCCCTCGCGTGCTTCAGGATCCCTGCGATGAAATGCCTTGCCAAGTCGGAGAGGTAACAGGGATCCTTAGCGGAGAAAAAGGCGTTCTGTCCCTCTTTGAACAGGGACTGGTGGACATGCATCCCACTCCCATTGATCCCAGCGATGGGTTTCGGCATAAAGGAGGCGTACACCCCAGCGGCGTGAGCCACCTGCTTGACGACGACCTTATGCGTGATCACCCGATCCGCCATGATCAAGGCGTCGGCATACCGGAGGTCAATCTCGTGCTGGCTGGCCGCCACCTCATGGTGGGAATACTCCACGGGAATCCCCATCTGCTCAAGATACAGGATGGTTTGCCGACGCAGGTCATGCGATTCGTCCGAGAGCACTGAATCGAAGTACCCTCCCTCATCAAGCCCTTCGAGAACCTGTGGCGACTTAAAGTAGAAATATTCCAACTCTGGACCGGTATAATAGGTGAAGCCCATCTTGGCCGCTTGCGCTAACAGTTGCTTCAGAATGTAGCGGGGGTCGCCCGGGAAGGGTTTCCCTTCCGGGGTGAGGATGTCGCAGAACATCCGGGCGACCCCCGCTTCCTTGGGACGCCACGGGAGCACTTGAAACGTCTCCGGGATGGGTTTGGCGACAAGATCAGACTCATAGATGCGAGCAAACCCCTCAATCGAGGACCCGTCAAAGCCCATCCCATCCTTCAGCGCTCCCTCCAGCTCCCGAGAGGTGATGGCAAAGGCTTTGAGTTGCCCCAAGATGTCCACGAACCACAGGCGGATGAACCGGATATCCCGCTCCTGGACGAGCTGCAGGATCTGTTCCGGGGTCACCTGGACATGACCCTCATCCTGAGGGGAATGTTTAAGTCGGCTTCTGAGCGTCTTTTTTGACACCCTGGTGCCTCAACGCTTCGGTTTCATACACCTGCCGGCATTTCGCACACAGGTACTGCCAGGAGACCTTGCGGACCGCCCCGACTTCACCGCACCGTTCGCAACACCCTGGCCCGGCCTCTCCTCCTCCCATGGTGATCACCTCCCCTTCGATCGCTCATGCTCTCCGAGAAGACTTCTCTTCCTGCAACGCCTGTAGCAGTTGAGCTTTCTCGCTGGGTTTTAAGGCCGCCTCCGCAACCGCAAAGAGGATCTCTCGCTCCTGCCGAATATGATTTCTCACCAGGAGAACCACATAGGTCCCGACCTCCTCGAGTTGTTTCAACACCTCAGGCGTCGGCTCGCCAGCGTTGTCCCTCCCGCGCGGGAGGCTGGCTCTCAGTTCAGCGTGTTTGTCCCTAAAGTCCTGGTGCTCCATGATCAATACGTGAATGGGGCCTCCCAATTTGGGGATGTGTCGTTCTAAATACGGGAAGCCCACCTGTTCTTCCAGCCGCATGTGGGGGATCACGGTTCGCTCTAAGAAATCGCTCACATCCTGAATCGCCGCGAGATTTTTGGCGAGCAACCCTCTCCGCTCATACTTGAGGCCAGCGAGCGCTTCTTGCAAAAGCTCTAACCGCGCCAGTACCGCTCGGTGGTCGTCCTCAAGGACGACAAACGGACTGTCAGTGACCATCCTGCCTCCTTTGACTGGCCAAACGCCCGAGGCCTTTGGCCGATGGTTCCAAGTTTAGCCTACCAGAGGCACATGGAAACATCAGTGACGTCGGTCACTATTCAGAGAGAGGGCTTTAGAAAAGCGAGGAGGCGCTACCGCAGGCGCTCGAGGGCGGCCGGATCGAGAATGGTAATCTGTCGGCGGGACTTCAGGTCAATCAGTTTGGCTTTCTTCAACTCGTACAGATAGCGGACGACGGTCTCTCGGGAGGTACCAATACGGGCGGCTAACTCTTCACGGGTGAAATCAGTGGGAATCAGAACCCCACGGGGAATCGGGATTCCCCTTTCCCTGGCCAACGTGAGGAGCAACGTGACCAACCGTTTCTTGACGTCTTTCAGGGACACTTGTTCAACGAGCGCGTTGACCGCTTGGAGACGCCGGGCAAAGATTTTGGAGAGTGTCAGAGAGAGCTTGGAATTGTTCTGGACGAGACGAATGTAATCCTGTCGGCGCAGCAGGAGGAGTGCTGTCTCGCTCACCGCTTCCGCGGACGCACTGCAGCACCAGTTTCCCACACCTGGATGACAGGCACAGGAATCGCCAGGACCCAACAGCTCTAAGATTTGCTCCCGACCGCTGTCTCCAAATCGCGTCAACTTGACCTTCCCCGCAACGATGACGAAGATCTGTTCGCACATCGCCCCTTCCTCGAAGAGCCGTTCCCCTTTTTGCACTCGTTTCTCCACGAGCAGCGGACGGATCTCCTCCAGCTCGGCATCGCTCAAACCCTCAAACAGACGGATGTTGCTCAACAGGTTGATCACCTCTTAAAATACGCCGTTATGCCGCCGGTTATCTAGGGACGATGGACCCCCATCCCAAAGTGAAACACGAGTTCTCCTCCATGGAACCCTGTGGCGATCAGCATCCCGACAGCAATGAGCCAAACTCCCCGAAAGAACCACCGCCATCGGCCTGGAAACAACAGAGCCCACAGCGAAAGCCCAGAGAACAGCCCGGCGGTCCAGAACCCGAGGATCTTATGGTCATGGAGCTCCTCCCACGCCGCAGGGACGTGGGGAGCGGTCTGTTCCGCCAGGAGGCCTAACCCCACCGCCGCCCACACCCCCAGCGTCCCCACCCACAACAGCCAGGTGGCAGCAGACACCAGCCACGCCTGGCGCTGAAACACCAGGGAGGCTCCCTCCGCCACCACCCCGGCGACAAGGAACGCAATCGGGAAATGGACTGCAATCGGATGGAGAAGGTAGAGTTCGATCGCTGGAATACTCGGACAGGCTCCTATATTAGGCTTTCGCCTTATTCATGGATTTGACGACCAGACCTTGGACCCCGCCTCGATTGACGATGGTTCCTTGGACCGTCACCTGCTCCGCTGCCATGCCTTTCAATGTCTGGTACGGAGCTGGGGCGTTGTGATCCTCTAACAAGAGATACACCGCGCCATCCGCGGTGAGGAGACCGACGGGGGCACCTCCCTTGATGCACTTCTCAGCGCACGCCTTGTGTTTCGCCCCTTTCTCCCCATGGTCCATATAACAGACCATGTCGAGGATTTCCCCTTGAACAGTGGCTGGAGTGGAAGTAGCGGGGGCCTTCACCTGCGTTTGGCTGGGAGCTGTGGGATGTTCGTGACCTGAGGTTGTTGGATGTTCGGCGGCGAATAACCCCACGGTCGGCATCACCAGCGCTACTGCGATACACTGACCAAGTATTGACTTCTTCATTTGAGTGTCCTCCTTTCCTAGGATGAAGTTATCATGATTATCATGATATAGCCTGACCCCTGCCTAGACGTTCTTTGAGTAGTCGGTTCACGAGTTGAGGGTTGGCTTTACCCTGGGACTTTTTCATGATCGCTCCCACGAGCGCGCCCAAGGCCTGTTCCTTGCCCCCGCGATACTCCTCCGCCATCTTGGACTGTTCCTGTATCACCTCCTCGATCCACCGGGACACCACCTGGGGATCGCTGACCTGAACGAGTCCCCGGGTCTTGACGATCTGTTCAGGAGCTGCCCCCGTGGTGAAACATTCGGTAAACACCTCTTTAGCAATTTTACCAGAAATGGTCCCCTGCTGTAGCAACCCGACCAAGGCGCCAATGTGTTGGGGAGACACCGGCGACTCGGTGATGGGTTTCCCCGCGACGTTCAGCCGCCCCAAGAGTTCAGTGGTGACCCAGTTGGTGACGGTCTTGGCGGTGTCGGCGCTGAGTTCTTTTCCTGATGACACCGCCCGAAGCGCGGCCTCATAGTAGTCCGCCAGTGCTTTATCAGCGGTTAAGACGCTGGCGTCGTAGTTGGAGAGGCCATACTGATTCACGAACCGCGCCCGACGGGCCGTGGGCAATTCAGGAAGGGCCTGGCGAATGGGGTCAATGACATCTGGGGATAACCGGAGCGGCACGAGATCCGGCTCGGGAAAGTACCGATAGTCATGGGCCTCCTCTTTGGAGCGCAGCGACTCGGTGACTTGTCGCTTGGCATCCCACAGTCGGGTCTCTTGGACGACCCGGCCTCCCGATTGGAGCAGTTGGGTTTGCCGCTTGATCTCATGGGTTAACGCGTCTCGAACGGCTCGGAAGGAGTTCAGGTTTTTTACCTCGCTCCTCGTCCCGAGGGTGGCTTCAGCGACGGGCCGCACCGAGACATTGGCGTCGCAGCGCAATGACCCTTTCTCCATATCGCAGTCCGACACCTCGACATATTGGAGCAGCGTTTTCAAGGCGGTCAGATAGGCAAAGGCCTCCTCAGGGGAGCGGAGATCGGGTTCGGAGACAATCTCGATCAGCGGAACCCCGCAGCGGTTCAGGTCCACCAACGAGTAGGGAAGCGCTTGGCTCCCCACGGCGTGGAGCAGTTTCCCGGCATCCTCTTCGAGATGAATTCGGTGAATGGCGATCCGCCGCTTCTGGCTATCCACGGTCATCTCCAGCCAGCCGTGCTCCGCCAGT
>JACPXA010000081.1 GCA_016196785.1 Elusimicrobiota bacterium | reverse complement strand
CATCCAAAGTGACGCCTCGGGCGGTCCGGTCTATTTGCAAGCGCCTTTTCGTCACGTTCTCTTCGGAGAGCCCTTTGCCCGCCGTCCACTGGACATAGAACCGAAGTTTGTTTTCGGTTCCCGAAGGTCGGATGGTCAAATGGTGGACCCCAGTCTTGGGGGTGTCAAAGAAGAAGCGAACCCCTTCCTCTGGGAAGAAACTTCGAATTTTGGAGGGATCCTTTTTTAGATTTTCGTCTGAAAGGGTTTCCATCAAGTCGCTGTAGTTAGCGACTGGGAAATTCTTCGGATCCGCGTACTTTTGATCCCTGGGAACGAACGTCGTCACTCCTTTCACGCGCTCTCCCGCGATGGTGACGGCTTCCCCGTGCACGACCCGCCTGGCGAGCTCAAGGACATTCTGGATCGCTTGAATCTTCTGTCCCTGGCCGATGGGGGAGTTTTCAAATTCCAGCGCAAGGGGGGTGGTCGCAAAATATCCGATCTCAGGATTCAGGTACACCTCGTCATTCAAAAACTGGTAGAGGGTTTTTCCGTGCGCTTTCGCGTGAGCAGCTATCTCTGTCATGATCACCGCGGCCAGCAGCCCGTCTTTCTCCAAGGTATGCCCTCCCACTCCCAGGCGGTCCTCTTTCCTCCTTGCTGGGGCGCCTCCCCAACTGAACCCATTGCTCTCCTCGTATCCCCCGAGGTTGGTCTCCGGTCCATTTTAAATTTCGCGATCAACGTCCACACGTCGTTCGCGGTGACAAGCTTCAACCCAGCATAACCGACCGTCTTCCGGTACGGTTCCGGGACGACGTAGACGATCTGCTGAGATTCTAAATCCTCGGGTGCCTTTGGCAAGACGTCTTCTGGGATCGGGATGACGATCCCTGCTCGATCGGCGTCCGGGTCCGTGCCAATCAGCAGGTCAAGTCCATGGAGGGCCTTCGGGATGTCACCCTGGTACTGGTGGATGAGATCCTCAACGATCAACTTCCAACTGACTGGAGACCCGGGATCCGGGATCAAGATCCCCCCGGTCTGAGGGTCCTTGGCTGCCGAGAACCGAGGGAAGAAGCCATCGGGGCGATGGTACTCCCTGACCACCCGAAAATTCTCTTCGGGGAGACCAAAAGACGCCATGATCTCCGGCAACTCGTCGGCTCCCGCCCCATAAAACGCGGAATACCCAAGATGCACGAGCGGAAGGTTTTTTCGGAAGGTGGTCGGGTTTTCAATCTGCGTCTCAATTTGCTGAAGATGCCGTTTTTTAAAATTGAGATGTTGGAACCCTTCGGTATCGCGATAGGTCCGGTTGCCCAGATATTTGACTCTGCTCTTATCAGCATACGTATCAAGCAGACTTTCCCCGGGGGCGATCGAGACCGAACGGGCGATCAATACCCCAATGTCAGCGGTTGTGACCCCTTGGATGCTCCCATCCTCACTCCCATAAATGTATTTCAAGATTTCTTGCCGTTCGTTGGGATCAAGCTGGGCGCCGCGTTTATTGCTCACCTTGTACCCGTTAAATGGGCTCGCGTTATGAGAGGCACTAACGAGACTCCCGAGATCAAGCGAGAGATTGGCCACCGCAAATGACATCTTCGGCATGGGGGTCGCTTTCGTAAACAGATACACGGTAAATCCCTCGTTCAAATAAATAGACGCGACGAATTCCGCAATCGCCTTGCCCTGAATCCGGGTGTCGTAGGCAATGGCCACGGTCGGTTTTTTGTTTTTGGCCTTGTAGTACCGCGCGACTCCCAAGGTGACGAGGGCGAGGGTGACGCCCCTGCTCCACCGCTTTCCTCATCCCCCGTTTCGTATAGACATCCACATAAGGATCTTCCCACCAGTGCTTGAAATTTCTCAGCGTATTGTCTGAGGTGAAGACGGCATCGTCTTCTTTCATCAGCTTCTGGTTGACATTCTCTTGGAGATACCCTCCCACCCCGCGCTCTAATCGCTCATAGAAAGCCCCGCCTTCCTTGTTCAGAAGTTCCGTTGAATCATCCACGCTGAGCAGGGGAAGTCCGAACCAGTGGATCAAGTCAATTCCTCCGACCCCGATGACGAGGGAGAGGAACCCCAAGACCCCCGCCAAGAGGGCAAGTTGGACAGACGGCACTGAGGTCGCCATCCGAGTCTTGGCGTCTGTTCTGGGCAGCGGAAGATAGGTAATTGAGAGCCCTTGGGCGATCGTGCGAATTCTCTTTTCGCTGAACCTACCCGCGAGGCCCGAGGGTTGCTCGCCCTCCCGTGCAGAGGTGCCGCCAGCTTTCCCTTTTTCCACCCCCCTGCGGCTCGGCAGGTCTTTCAGCGAGTAGTCGAGTCTGTTCCCAGTATCGAGTAGCATGCCGATGAGGAGAGGTGTCATCATGGCTAAACCGCTGAAAATGAAAAGATCTAGGCTCGCCATGCTGTGAAGGAACGTGGTCAACACACTGACGTTGTCAAAGAGGCCAGGAACCATCGCAGGTATTGGCGGCTGCCGACGCAGAAATTTTTGGTTCCGCTGTAGGAGCCCGGCGTACATGTCGA
>JACPXA010000043.1 GCA_016196785.1 Elusimicrobiota bacterium | reverse complement strand
GTGGTGCATCTCGCAGAGGTTCCCGGAGTGGCCGCTCCGGCCTCAGACGCTGTGGCCGCTCCGGCCTCAGACGCTGTGGCCGCTCCGGCCTCAGACACTGTGGCCGCCCCGGCCACTCTCCCACCACCCGTGGTGAGCGCGGTTGAAGGTTCCTCGGGTGATGAGGAAGCGGGAGTATAGGCAACGCCGATGCTGATGCCTAAGCGGGTAAAATTTCGGAAGGTGCATCGGGGACGGATGAAAGGACGTGCCAAACGGGGTGTGGAGATCGCGTTTGGGGAATATGGGTTGCAGGCCTTGGAGCCCGCGTGGGTGACCAGCCGGCAGATTGAGGCGGCCCGCGTGTCCCTCACGCGCTTTATCAAAAAAGGTGGAAAGCTGTGGGTCCGGATTTTTCCCGATAAGCCCGTCACGAAAAAACCCGCGGAGACGCGCATGGGAAAAGGCAAAGGGAATCCAGAGTTTTGGGTCGCGGTGGTCAAACCGGGCCGCGTCCTGTTCGAATTGGCAGGGCTGGCTCACGAACAAGCCGAGGAGGCGATGCGCCTTGCGGCCCACAAGCTTCCCATTCGCACCAAGTTTATGATGCGTGCGGCGGTCGCATGAAGTCACGAGAGAAACTCGCGTTCCACGATCAAGGGGTGGTCGAGCTGATGGCCGAGCTCCGAACGGCCCAAGAACGGCTCTTCCGGGAGCGGTTTCGTCATGCCGTCACCCCGCTGAAAAACCCCCTCGAACTCAGGATCCTGCGGCGCCGCCTGGCTTTTTTCAAGACGCTCCTTCGACAGAAGGGAACCCGTGACTTCTAAGCCGACCGAAGCCTGCCCTGAGGGGAGTGGTTCGACAGGCTCACCATCCCGAGCGGAGTCGAGGGATCGAAGGGTCGAGGGACGTGTCCTGCGCCCACAGCGAAAGGTGCGTGAAGGGGTTGTTGTGAGCGATCGGATGGCGAAAACCCGAGTCGTCGTGCTGGAATGGCAGCGGCGCCATCCCCTGTATGGAAAGGTGGTCCGCCGGAAGACGTACTGCTATGTCCATGACGAAAAGAGCCAGTCACGGGTCGGCGATCGGGTGCGGATCATGGAAACACGCCCCCTTTCGCGTCTCAAACGGTGGCGCCTGGTGGAGATCCTTGGAAAGCCACGATGATCCAAGAGCGGTCAATGCTCACGGTCGCCGATAATTCAGGAGCCCGACGGGTCATGTGCATCCGGATGCTGGGGGGAAGCCACCGTCGGTACGCGTCGCTGGGAGATCTCGTGGTGTGCGCGGTGAAGGATGCCTTGCCCAGTGCGGCGATCAAGAAGGGTGAGGTGGTAAAGGCGGTAGTCGTTCGGACGGTGAAGGAAGTCCGTCGAGGGGACGGGAGCTACGTCAAGTTCGATGATAACGCCGTGTGCGTGATAGACAACAATGGTGAGCCGCGGGGAACCCGGATCTTTGGACCCATTGCGCGGGAACTCCGGGACAACAATTTCTTGAAGATCATCTCCTTGGCCCCGGAAGTGGTCTAAAGAGGAGCGGCGTCAGACCTCTTATCGAACTGAGGTCTGACCCCGATAAAGAGGAGCGGCGTCAGACCTCTTATCGAACTGAGGTCTGACCCCGATACTATGATACGGAAGAAGGACCAAGTGGTGGTGTTGGCGGGCAAAGACCGCGGCAAGCGCGGAGAAGTCCTGCGGGTATTGCGGGAGGCGGAGCGGGTGCTGGTGTCCAAGCTCAACCTGGTCAAACGACATACCCGACCGACACAGACGGAGCCGGGAGGGATTCGAGAGATCGAAGCTCCCGTCCACCTCTCGAACGTGATGCTGGTCTGTCCGAAGTGCCACCAACCGACTCGGCCCAAGGTGGACTTTCTTTCGGACGGGAAGAAAGCCAGGGTCTGCCGCCGCTGCGGCGAGATGATCCTATGACGATGGCGACGCTCGTTGAGCTTCCGCGATTAAAGGTGCGGTATCGCGAGGTCATCGTCCCGGAGATGATGAAACGCTTAGGGTACAAGAACCCGCATCAGGTGGCGCGGCTCGAGAAGATCGTCATCAACATTGGGGTGTCGGAGGCGAAAGAGAACATCAAGGTGCTCGATACCGCAACTACGGAACTCGCAATGATCAGTGGCCAGCGGCCGCAAGTGCGGCGGGCCAAGCGGTCGCTCTCGAATTTTAAATTGCGTGCCGGGATGCCTATCGGGCTGCGGGTGACCCTCCGTGGAGATCGGTTGTACGAATTCTTCGACCGATTGACGAACAGCGCGCTCCCGCGGGTGAGGGATTTCCGAGGGTTGGACCCCGAAGGGTTTGATGGGTTGGGGAACTATAACCTGGGATTACATGAGCAGTATCTCTTTCCCGAGGTCAACCTCGAGAAGTCGGATAAGCCCCGAGGGATGAACATCACAATCGTGACGACGACCCGGAGCGATGAAGAGGCCCGACTCCTCTTGAGCCTCTTGGGGATGCCGTTCAAGAAGGCCCAGGAGGGAAAGGAATAAACGCATGGCCCGTATTTCCTCCGTCGCCAAGATGCAGAAACCACAAACGTATGCGACTCGCTTTCGGAACCGTTGTCGCGTCTGCGGGCGCCCCCGAGGATATTTGCGAGATTTCGGGATGTGCCGGCTCTGTTTCCGGGCAGCGGCCCATCGCGGAGAAATCCCAGGGGTCACGAAGGCCAGTTGGTGAATACTCGGACAGGTTCCTAGATGAGTCAAGACCCGATTGCCGATTTTCTGACAGCGATTCGGAACGCAAACAGTAAACTCTTTGAGAAAGTGGATGTCCCTTCCTCCAAGCTCAAGGTGGCGGTCGCCCGGGTGTTGAAGGAGGAAGGTCTCATCGCGAACTATAAGGCGATTGAGGAGCGCGGTCGTCCACTCTTGCGGATTTACTTGCGCTATACGCCGGATCGGCAGGGAGTCCTTCGGAAGATTGAGCGGTACTCCCGCCCTGGCTTGCGGGTCTATCGGATCTGCCAGGAGCTGCCACGGGTGGAGGGGGGGCTGGGTGTTGCCGTGGTCTCTACTTCGCGCGGGGTCATGACGGATAAGAACGCGAGGAAACTGGGCATCGGAGGGGAGGTCCTGTGCGCCGCATCGTGAATAGGAGCCTGTCTGAGTATGGCTTTCATGGCGAACCGGCGGCTGTTGCGCCGAGCCAAGGAAGGCGAGCGAGGGCATACTTGACGACGGAACGTATGCCGAGCGAGCCTGACGCCGGCGTAGGCCAACAGCCTGCCGGTGCAGCCGAAACGGAATACTCGGACAGGCTCCTAAGCCTATGAGTCGGATCGGTCGTGCTCCCATCCCGCTCCCGGATGAGGCCAAGGTGGCGATCCAGAACGGCGCCATCGAGCTGTCTGGACCCAAGGGAAAGCTGACTCAAGCCTTGCCGCCACAGATCCAGGTGCGGCAGGAAGGGAAGCTGCTCCATGTTGAGCCGCTCCCGGGAGCGGCCGGCGAACGCCTGAGCGCATTGCATGGTTTGGCTCGGGCGTTGGTCGCCAACGCGGTACACGGAGTGACCCAGGGGTTCAATAAGTCGCTGGAGATTCAAGGGGTTGGATATCGCGCACACCTGAGTGGCACAAAGCTCGTCCTCCAGCTGGGGTTTTCCCACCCGGTGGACTTTCCGATTCCGCCAGGGATTACAGTGACCGTTGAGAAACCGACCTTGCTCGTGGTCTCCGGAGTCGACCGCCAGTTGGTGGGGGAAACGGCCGCTGGGATTCGTCAGTTGCGGCCTCCCGAGCCGTATAATGGAACCGGCATCCGGTATCTCGGCGAGTACGTGCTGCGGAAGGCCGGGAAAGCGGCGGCAGGGGCCGCCGGTGGAGCAGGAGCGAAGAAACCCGCATGAACGCCAAGGCGAGAGCCCGTTTCTTTCGGCGTCAGCAGCGGGTCCGGCAGTGGATCCGTGGGACCGGCGAGCGGCCCCGGCTCGCGGTATTTCGGGGTCAGAAGCACATTGTCGCTCAACTCATTGATGACGAACGGGGGTCCACGCTGGTGGGGGTCTCCTCGCTCGCCCCGGAACTACGGAAGGAGCTGAAGCTGGGGGCTAACGTGGCGGCTGCCACCCGCGTAGGCGCCCTCCTGGCCCAGAAGGCCCAGACGCTCGGCATCAGACAGGCCGTCTTAGATCGTCGCGGGTGGCAATACCATGGCCGGATTCGCGCCCTCACTGACGCTGTCCGCCAAGCGGGGATTTCCATATGACCACCTTGGCAACCGGGGTGCCCACACCCGCCCGACCTACTCCCGCCCAGAGCGCTCAAGGCGGGCCGGCGGCCGTCATCGCGAGTCACACGCTGAAAGACACCGTGGTTGTGATCAATCGTGTGGCCAAGGTGGTAAAAGGGGGTAAACGATTTTCGTTCAACTCCCTGGTTGTGGTTGGAGACCAGCAAGGCCATGTCGGGGTCGGATTGGGCAAGGCGAAGGAAATCCAGGCGGCGATTCAAAAGGCCATCCGCTCCTGGCACCGGGGTCATCGCGGGGGGGAGCGTTCGAGCGGTTCTCGAGGCCAGCGGCATTAAGGATGTGCTGACGAAATCCCTCCGGTCTTCGAATCCGTTCAATGTGGTGTATGCCACCATGGAGGCGCTCAAGCAACTGAAGACCCGGGAGGCCGTGGCCAAGCTTCGCAGTAAAGAGGTAGAGGACATTTAATGGACGTCACCACCACCCCTCGACTCCGCTCGGGGCAGGCCATCTCCCTAGCATCCTTACATCCGGCGGTGGGTGCCACGCATCGCCGAAAGATCGTGGGGCGCGGGGAAGGGAGCGGTCATGGGGGTAGCGCCACGCGGGGCACCAAGGGGCAGCGGGCCCGCAGTGGGGCTACCCGCATGGTAGGGTTTGAAGGTGGGCAAACGCCGCTCCTCAGACGCTTGCCAAAGCGTGGGTTCCGGAATGGACCCTTTCGGCGGCGCTATACGGTGATCCATGTGGAGAGCCTGGGCAAGGCCTTTGGCCCCGGACAAGTCGTGGATGAAGCCGCGCTTCGGGAGCGGGGCATGGTCAAGCGGTCGTTGCCGGTGAAGGTTTTAGATGCGGGTGTGAGCGAACTCTCGCATGCCCTGGTGGTCCGGGTATCCGCTTGTTCCGCTCAAGCCCGGGCGAAGATTCAAGCAAGCGGCGGAACAGTCGAAACCCCATGCTGAAATCCTTTGCCGATATCTTCAAGATCCCTGAGCTGAAACGGCGGGTCATCTTTACGCTCGCGATCATCGCCGCCTATCTGGTGGGGGCGGCTGTCCCCATTCCCGGGGTGAATGCGGAGGCGCTCAAGGCCCTCTTCGCGGCGCAACGCAATGCCCTGCTGGGATTTCTCGACATCTTTTCCGGCGGGGCGCTCAGTCAGATGTCCATCTTTTCCATGGGCATTATGCCGTACATCAACTCGTCCATCATCATGAGTCTCCTCCAGGGGGCCCATGTGATCCCCTATCTGGACCGCTTGGCCAAGGAGGGTGAGCTGGGGCGGAAGAAACTCACCCAGATCACCCGCTATGCGACCCTGATTCTTGGGGCGATTCAATCGTTTGGATTGACGATTGCCATTGCCAAGATGCCCACGCCGGGAGGGGTTCCGGTGATAGCGCATCTGACCGCGGGGTTTGTGGCGCTCACGGTCCTGACCTTGACCACGGGGACGGTCCTGATCATGTGGTTGGGGGAGCAGATCACTGAACGGGGGATCGGGAATGGCGTGTCCCTCATCATCTTTGCGGGGATCGTGGACCGGTTACCCTCGGCGGTGAAAGACCTCCTTCGGCTGTTGCGCCTTGAGGAAATCCAATTCCTGAGCGCGCTCCTGTTAGTGGCGTTGGTCTTGGTGGTGACGGGGCTCGTCGTCTGGATCGAGACGGCTCAGCGCAAGGTCCCGATCCAGTACGCTAAGCGGATGGTGGGGCGTCGGATGTATGGCGGCGCCAGCACGTATCTTCCTTTAAAAGTGGATCAATCTGGGGTTATTGCGGTCATCTTTGCGGTATCCCTTCTCACCGTGCCGCTGACGTTGGCCCAGTTTTTTCCGGAAACCCCCTGGGCCCGCAAATTGGGCGAGTGGTGGGGTCGAGGCCATTTCCTGTATCAGGGCCTCTATGCGGGGCTCATCATCTTTTTTTGCTACTTCTACAATTCCATCGCGTTCAACCCCGTTGAACTCTCGGAGAATCTGAAGAAATGGGGGGGGTTTATCCCAGGCATCCGTCCCGGCGACTCCACCGCGAAGTTCATTGAAGCGATCCTGGAACGCATCACCCTTGGGGGAGCGCTCTTTGTCGCCGCGCTCGCCATCCTGCCTGACTATCTCCGCAAGTGGCTGAACGCCCCGTTCTTCTTTGGAGGGACCGCCCTCTTGATCGTGGTCGGCGTGGCGCTCGATACGATCGGTCAGATTGAATCACACCTCATCATGCGGCACTATGAGGGGTTTCTGAAGCAAGGGCGGGTGAAGGGGCGATGGTTCAACATCCGTTAGGAGCCTGTCTGAGTATGGCTTTCATGGCGAACCGGCGGCTGTTGCGCCGAGCCAAGGAAGGCGAGTGATGGCATACTCGACGGCGGAGCGTATGCCGAGCGAGCCTGACGCCGGCGCAGGCCAACAGCCTGCCGGTGC
>JACPXA010000090.1 GCA_016196785.1 Elusimicrobiota bacterium | reverse complement strand
GACTTCTCTGCCTTTGCGTAAAGGCAAAAGCGGCCGCCTGCTGGACAATCACCCCCCACCCATAGCCCGGCACCGGCTCATAGGCAAGGACGAGCTCCTGTTTCTCAACAGGATCAAAGAATACCTCCGCCCCCTTCTTTCCTTGAAGCACCCTCTGAACAGCGGGAACCTTTGAGAAATTGATGATCTCGCCCTGGGCGGAGAACTTGGGATGGCCAGTGAGATTTCCATGCTGATCAACAAAATACACAAAGCCGGCAGGGCCAACCTCGACCTCTTGGCTCCAGGCAAAGAATGGATCCGCCAACTCTTGCAACTGAAGGACCCCCACCACCCTTCCAGTCTCGGACCGGATAGGAACGGCCACGCCCACCTGGTGCTCGTGGGGCTCTGGGACCCTGCTAAAAATCTCTGAGAGGTACGGCTGCCAGTTCTTACTCACACCCTTGAACCAGTCCCGATAGGCAAAGTTTTGACCTCTCACCAGGGGAATCGCCGGGGTATCCATCACGTTTGTCCCGCTGGGATCGACCAAAACAAATCGGTTGATCATGGGGAAGTCCTTGAGCAGTGCCTGAAGCATCTGCTCCGTCTGGTTCCAATTCCCTTCCTCCACCCACTGACGCAGGAGCGGGCGTTCTGCAAGAGAAACTCCCAGATCCTTCAGGTGATCGAATTTTTCCTGTAAGACCAACGCTGCAAGGTCCGCGATCGCCGCCCTCTTGGCCAGCGCACCCTGGGTCAATTCCTGCGAGATCGCCCAATAGTTGTAAGAAGCGATTCCAAGCAGCGGGAGGAGGAGGAGGAGGAGGAGGAGCGGTGACTGCACCCAGCGTCTCTTCACCGCGCTACGCTCCTTTTTGTTCTACCCGTTAGATCGCGAGACCTGCCGTCATTTCTCGCCAGCGAACTGACGCCAAAAACAACGAGGCCCATCCGCCACGCTATCTGGCGAACGGGCCTCGTGCTGGCCCACTCATCGGTAGAGAATGAATTACGCCTTAGTGCCCCCCCCGCTCTCTCTTTTTCTTTTTCACGGAGCGTGCCTCATGAACATTTCAAGTCCCCAGGAACCGCATCGAGGACTCTGATACATTTCTTGTGCAATGTTACATCAACATCACAGAAACATCAACACGCTGTTCCACCAGTGTCTCTCTCGGGCGGTACTGTCCTAATTTGGCAGGGCCTGCCGCTGCGCCACCCCACCTGTCCTCGCCGCGCCGGACGCTCGCCGTCGTCGGCTGCGGGCAGGCGGGGGCCCCGGCTCCGCGTCACCCGCCAAATGAGGACACCACCTCTCGGGCGTGTCTCATGCCAGACTCCGCATTCCCCATTCCGCATGCAGACGGGCGGGTGGTGTCTTCATCCGAAACACCGCCAGGACGCAGACACCCCCTGCCGGTGACCCTGACTCCCTAGCGGCGTTTGGGGTGAAAGATCCGGTAAAAGCAGAAGCCGCACAGACTGAGGATGATCCCCCAGCAGACGACGAGAAACGCCCAGCCGGATGAGGTCATCCCAGATTTGGTTGGCTCATCACCGCTCAAGCTCCGGGATGTGCCGTCGCCGGCGCACCGCCATCCGCACGCTCAGCACCAGGCCCAACAGGAGTGCTGCGAGCAGCCCTCGAGTCGCAAGGAGATAGGGCCGGTTGGCCGGATCCACGCCCACCATGCTGACGGTGGTTTTCGCATGGTCATACACCCAAAAGCCCAGCACGAACAATAAGTAGGCCGGTGTCACATACCGGATGATCACCTTGAAGATCGGGGGCAATCGAATCTCGGCGCCATGGTGGATTTCCCGCCAGCCCCGCTCCATCCCAAACACCCACCCGAACACCAGGATCTCAAGCATCCCGAACAGCACGAGGGCCACCGTGCCGCCCCAGAAATCCATCTCATCAACGGCCCCGCGCCCCAACCACCAAATCGCCGGCTGGCTGAGGAGCACGCTCAGGAGCCCGAAGACCGTCACCGCCTTGGCCCGGGTCCATCCATAGACGTTCTGAAAGAACGCCACCACCGGCTGCGCGAGCGAGATCGATGAGGTCAGGCCGGCAAGAAACAGGAGCAGGAACCACACGCAGCCGAACAGATGCCCCCACGAGAGCCTCCCGAAGATGAGCGGCATGGTGACAAACCCCAGGTTGAACGCACCCCCTCTGGCGATCGCCGTCATCTCCTGCGGCCCAAAGAATGCGAAGGCGACCGGGATGACGAGCGACCCGCCCAGAATGACCTCGGCCAACTCGTTCATCCCCACGGCCGTACACGAGGAGAGCACCACGTCGTCATCGCGATGCAGGTAACTCGCGTACGTCACGATGGCGCCGATGCCGACGCTCAGCGTAAAGAGGATCTGTCCGGCCGCAGCCAGCCACACCGTGGATTCGCGCAGAACCGAGAAGTCGGGGTTCCAGAGATAGCCCAGCCCGTTGACCACATTCCAGTCCGGGTGCGCGGGATCCGGCGCGCCCAACCAGAAGATCCGCGCCACCAGCAGCGCGGCGAAGAACAACAACATCGGCAGAAAGACTTTTGAGACGCACTCGATGCCTTTTCGGATCCCCCCGGCCACCACAAGGAGATTGAGCGCGAACGTGATCAGGAAAAAGAAGACCGCGGTGCCCAGATTGGCAAACGTCCCGTTGGAGGCCACCCCCTGAAAGCTCTTCAGGAACGCGCTCATGGAGGCCTGGTCGGTCGCCCGGTCGTAGAGGCCGGCCAGCGAGAAATAGCTAAACGCCAGGGTCCAGCTCTCGACATAGGTGTAATAGAGGAAAATCACCCACGGCCCGAAGACGCCGAGCAGCCCGAGATACTTGGCTCCCCGCCAAGGCCACATGGCGGAGAACGCGCCGGCCGTCGTGTTGTGGCCGTGCGCGCCGCCGAAGCGGCCGATCGTCCACTCGACGATGGAGAGCGGGATCCCGATGAGCAGCAACGCGATCACGTACGGGATCATGAACGCCCCGCCGCCGTGTTGGGCCGCTTGAACCGGAAACCGAAGGAAATTGCCAAGCCCCACGGCGCTGCCGGCCACGGCGAGGATGATCCCGAGCTTTGAGCCCCACCGCTCCGGCGTCCAGGCAGGGTGTGTTCGCTGCGCGGGTCGTTTAGTCACGGCGGCTCCCGTACGTCACGCTCACGAGTGCCAAGCCGCAAGCCGGCGCCGTCGTCCCTGCGAGCCGGCGCTCTCCCGTCTTCAGCAGGAGGCGAATCGTTCCTGGCGCGAAACGGCCCCGCGCCACATCGAGCAGCGTCCCGGCGAGGCTTCGGACCATCGTATGGAGGAAGCCGGTCCCTTCGATCTCCAGATGCAGCTCCTCGCCCCGG
>JACPXA010000075.1 GCA_016196785.1 Elusimicrobiota bacterium | reverse complement strand
GAACCGGCGGCTGTTGCGCCGAGCCAAGGAAGGCGAGTGATGGCATACTCGACGGCGGAGCGTATGCCGAGCGAGCCTGACGCCGGCGCAGGCCAACAGCCTGCCGGTGCAGCCGAAACGGAATACTCGGACAGGCTCCTAGGAGTGGGGGAACGCTCCTAAGTGCCTAAGTGATTCTCGTGCTCTTGGGACCGCCAGGTTCAGGGAAAGGCACACAGGCCAAAGAGCTCGCGCAAGCTCTCCGACTCCCAGTCGTCGCTTCGGGGGAGCTCTTTCGACAGGCCGTGGCGAGCGGGTCCCCCTTAGGGGTTGAGGTCGCCCAGTATCTGCAGGGGGGACGGTTGGTGCCGGATCATCTGACCGTTCGAGTTCTTCACGAGCGGCTCACGCACACGGAGTGTCAGGATGGATGTCTCCTGGATGGCTACCCGCGCACGTTAGACCAGGCGCATGCCTTGGAGCAGTTCTTGAGCGGTCGAAATCAGGCGGTGGATCTGGTCCTGTACTTTCAGGTGACCCCGGAGCAGGTCGTCGCCCGACTTTCCCAGCGGCGGGTCTGTCGGACCTGCGGCAGGGTCTACAATCTGCGCACTCAGCCCCCTGCGACGCCTGACCAGTGTGACGGGTGTGGAGGAAACTTAGTGACCCGGGAAGACGATCAACCAACGGCGATCCAAGAACGTCTCCGTGTTTATGAACGCCAGACCGCTCCAGTGGTGTCGTATTACCAGCGCCTCGGGCGGCTCACGACCGTGGACGCGGCTCAAGGGATTGCACAAGTCGCCGAGGCGATCCAGCGAACCCTCAGGCAACACTCGCGGGCATCGTAAATGGGATCGGGGTCTAAGGTGGCATCGGCGGTTGAGCTCAAAACGGTTGAGGAGATCAACCGGTTGCGGCTCGCTGGACAGCAGGCCGCCGAGTTGCTCCAACGTCTCAAGAAGGCCTGTGTCCCGGGGATCACCGCGCAGGCGTTGGATGAGCTGGCGGCGCGGATCATTCGCGAGCTGGGAGCCACCCCCGCCTTTCTAGGATATCGGGGCTTTCCGGCGCATATCTGCGTGTCAGTCAATGAAGAGGTCGTCCATGGGATTCCCGGTCCTCGGGTCATTCGGGCGGGGGATCTAGTCAGTCTTGACGTCGGGGTGTTCTATCAAGGGTTCTGTGGTGATACCGCCACGTCGTTTGGGGTTGGAACCATGTCCGCCACCGCAGAGCGGTTGCTCACGGTTGCTGAAGAGGCACTCGAACGAGCGATACAAGCGGCACGCGTGGGGGCCCGACTTGGCGACGTCTCCTATGCCATGCAGTCCACCGCCGAGGTGGCGGGGTTCCACGTGATCCGAGAGTATGGCGGACATGGCATCGGGCGGGCCATGCATGAAGAACCGCATGTCCCGTGTGTCGGACAACCTGGGACTGGCCTCCGATTGCAGGAAGGGATGGTGTTGGCGTTAGAGGTCATGGTCAATGTCGGGACGCCACACATCCGCCACCTGTCGGATGGCTGGACGGTGGTCACTGTGGACGGGTCTCTCTCAGCGCATTTCGAGCACATGGTCGCGCTGACCGCCAGCGGCCCAGAGGTCTTAACACGTTCCCCCTCACCCTCACCCTCTCCCCTGAGGGGAGAGGGGTAAGGAAAGGGGATGTCTAAAGAAGAAAAGGTTGAGGTAGAAGGGACGGTGTTGGAGGCGTTGCCGAATGCTATGTTTCGGGTGGAGATTGAGGGGGGACATCGGGTGTTAGCCCACATCTCAGGGAAAATGCGGATGCACTACATCAAGATCTTGCCTGGAGATCACGTCAAGGTGGAGCTCTCCCCGTACGACCTCAGTCGGGGTCGCATCATCTACCGGGAGAAGTAAAGGAGGAATGGGGACAGACCTTTTATAGAATTAAGGTCTGTCCCCGGGCTATGAAAGTTCGAGCGTCGGTGAAGCCGATGTGTCAGAAATGTCAGGTGATTCGACGGAAGGGCGTGGTGCGGATCAACTGCAGTAATCCGCGCCACAAGCAACGGCAAGGATAAGTCATGGCTAGGGTCGCCGGAGTCGAACTACCGAAAGAGAAGCGGATTGACATCGCGTTGTCCTACATCTATGGGGTGGGGCGACCGTTGGCGCGACGCCTCGTTGATAGGTCGGCGATCAACCCAGCGACACGGGTCAAGAACCTAACCGAGGCTGAGGTCAGCAAGCTGAATGCGCTGATCGCCGAGGAGGTGAAGGTCGAGGGGGACCTCCGTCGGGAACTTCAGCAGAATATCCGCCGGTTAATCGAGATTGGGGCATATCGTGGCATGCGGCATCGGCGCAACCTCCCGTGTCGAGGCCAGCGTACCCGGACCAACGCCCGAACCAAACGTGGGAAGCGCAGGACCGTCGGCTCAGTGCGCGCGGCGGAAAAACCGACCGCTCCGGCCAAGCCGAGCGCGGGACCAAAGGGCGTAGGTGGAGGACTAAAGGAGTAACCCATGGCGGCCAACCCCATGACGCAAAGCAATGTCTCGTCCGCGGCCAAACTTGCGCTTAAACGAAGAAAGGTTTGGAAGAACATCGGACAGGCGCGGGCCTATATCCAGTCGTCGTTCAATAACACGATCATCTCCATCACCGATGAGCGCGGGAACGTCGTCGTCTGGACCTCAGCCGGGAGCTGCGGGTTTAAAGGAACCAAGAAGGGGACCCCCTTCGCCGCTCAGATGGCGGCAGACACCGCCGCCAAGCGGGCCCTTGAGGGTGGCATCCGCGAGGTGTCGGTGCTCGTGCGGGGTCCTGGCGCCGGACGGGAAACCGCGATCCGCGGCCTCCAGGCCGCCGGGTTGTCGGTGCTTTCCATCAAGGATGTCACTCCACTGCCTCATAATGGGTGTCGTCCTCCCAAGCCGCGGCGGGTGTAACCGATATGTCGAGATACGTTGATCCGGTCTGCAGCGTTTGTCGAAGGGAAGGGACCAAGCTCTTCCTGAAGGGCGATAAATGCTACACCAAGTGCGTGTTCGACCACCGCGCGGTGGCGCCTGGCCAGCATGGGGGCCGCCGTCGCTCGAAACCCTCAGAGTATTCCAAACGCTTGCGGGAGAAACAGTTGGCCAAACGGATGGTGGGCATCACGGAACGGCAATTCCGCAGGTATTTCCGAGCCGCCAGCCGCAGCGCGGGGCAGACCGGTGCGACCCTCCTTCGCCTCCTGGAGACGCGGCTCGATCACGTGGTACGACGGATGGGGTTTACCACCTCCCAAGCCCATGCCAGGCAGCTGATCACGCATGGGCATGTCTTCCTGAATCAACGTCGGGTCACGATCCCTTCCCATGCGGTCCGCCCCGGCGATGAGGTACGGCTCAGCGAGAAGCTCTCGGCCAATGCCCAGGTGCAGCAGGCGCAGGCGGCCGCCGCCAAGCGAGAGGTACGCCCTTCCTGGTTGGAGGTTGATGCCCAGCAGGGCGTGGGGCGTGTGAAGGCGTGGCCGCGACGGGAGGAGATGTCCTTCCCCGTCAACGAACAACTGATTGTAGAATTGTATTCCAAATAAGGGGGCGTACACGATGCTGGCGAAGGATCTCATGATGCCACAGCGCTTACAGATCGATGAGACAACGCTCACCGAGACCTATGGACGCTTCATTGCCGAACCGTTTGAGAAAGGGTATGGACACACCATCGGCAACTCGCTCCGGCGGATCCTGCTCTCAAGCCTGGGCGGGGCCGCGGCGACCGCGGTGCGGATCGGGAAAGCCCAGCATGAGTTCCAAACCCTGCCGGGGGTGCGGGAGGACGTAGCGCGCATCCTCCTCAATGTGAAAGGGCTCCGCTTTCGATTGCACACCTCAGGCCCCGAGGTGCTCCGGTTGGCCGTTAAGCGGGAAGGGCCGGTGCAGGCCAAGGATCTCGAACCGAACGCCAATGTCCAGATCTTGAATCCCACCGCGCCGATCGCGACCTTAGACCGCGGAGGGGAGCTGGACTTGGAGATGTGGATCACGCCAGGCCGTGGGTACGTCACCGCAGAACGGCAGCAGCGGGATGGCTTCCCGGCCACCGCCATCCTGCTCGATGCCCTCTTTTCCCCGGTCGTCAAGGTGCACTATGAGGTGGAGACGGCCCGGGTCGGCCAAATCACCGATTATGATAAACTTATTTTAGAAATCTGGACCGATGGGGTCCTCCACCCCGCGGATGCGCTCGCTCGCGCCGCCAAGATCCTGAAGGATGGGCTGTCCATCTTTATTACCTTTGAGGAGAAATCAGAACCCAGTCTGGAGGCGGTTGAACAACCCCTCGCGGCACTGCCCAGTGAGGAGGACCGCCTCAAGGACCTCATCGCGCAGCCTGTGGAGATCATCGAGCTGTCCGTGCGCGCCTCCAACTGTCTGAAGGCGGCCAAGATCTACACGATTGGCGAGCTCGTGCGGAAGACGGATAGCGAGCTCGTCGCGTATAAGAACTTTGGAAAGAAATCCCTTGAGGAGATCAAGGAACGGCTCAAGGAGTTGGGGCTCCACCTGGGGATGCAGAACCTTTCAGTCGGCTCGTGAAAACCTTCGCGGGACGTAAACTCTCACGGACGTCGTCCCATCGTCAGGCGCTCTTGCGTCGTTTGGCCACAGACCTCTTTCTCCACGAGCGGGTCCGGACCACCCTGCCGCGCGCGAAGGAGGTGGCGCGATTCGCCGAACGCCTCCTGAGCCGAGCCAGGACCGGTGATCTTGTCGCCCACCGGCGGGTGGCCCGCGTTATCTCTGAGCCCCAGGTCCAACAGAAGCTCTTCACGGTCCTGATTCCTCGCTACAAGGATCGGCCGGGCGGGTTCACCCGGGTCGTCCGCTTAGGCCCTCGCCCCTCCGATCAAGCACCGCTGGGCCTCGTCCAGCTCGTGTAGAGGTACCCATGTTTAACCGGTTGTTCGGGTTATTTTCCAATGATATGGGGATTGACCTGGGGACCGCGAACACCCTGGTCTATGTGAAAGGTCAGGGGATTGTCCTCCGGGAGCCGTCGGTCGTGGCGATTGACAAAGAGCACAACAGCGTGCTCGCCATCGGCACCGAGGCCAAACGGATGCTGGGGAAAACCCCAGGGCATATCGTGGCGGTCCGGCCCCTGCGGAACGGGGTGATTGCGGATTTTGACATCACGGAGCAGATGATCCGGTACTTCATCAAACAGGTCCACAATCGCCGCAGCCTGCTGCACCCGCGCATCGTCATCGGGGTCCCCTCCGGGATTACCGAGGTGGAGAAACGGGCGGTCCGCGAATCCGCTGAGCAGGCCGGGGCTCGGGAGGTCTACTTGATTGAAGAACCGATGGCCGCCGCCATCGGGGCAGAGCTGCCGATTCATGAACCCAAGGGGCATATGATCGTAGATATTGGTGGGGGAACGACGGAGGTCGCGGTGATCTCCCTTGGCGGGATGGTCGTCTCCAAATCCCTGGATGTCGCGGGGGATGAGTTGGATGAGGCCATCATGCAGTATTTCCGTCGAAAATACAACCTCTTGATTGGGGAAACCACCGCGGAAGAGGTGAAGATCCGGGTCGGCTCGGTCTTCCCGATGCCCGACGAGCGCTCGATGGACGTCAGGGGCCGGGATCAGGTGACCGGGCTGCCCAAGACCATCACCGTCGCCTCCGAGGAGATACGGCAGGCCCTCACGGAATCCATCCGGTTGATCCTTGAGGTCATTCGTCAAGTGTTGGAGGAGACGCCGGCGGAGCTCGCCGCGGACCTTGTGGAGACGGGGATTGTCCTGGCTGGCGGTGGTGCTTTGCTCCGAGGGCTCCCGGAACTCTTTTCACAGGAGACCGAGCTTCCCGTCATTATGGCGGTGGATCCACTGACGTGCGTGGTGTTAGGGACCGGGAAGTATCTCGAAGAGCTGGACCGCGTTCGTCGGCCACGCCGTAATTAGACGATTGCGGGGTTCGATCCCCCGGAGTCGGTTATGAGATGGGAATCATTCAAACGTCGCCGAGCCACGGTTGTCTTGGTGATCCTGCTCCTCCTCTCCCTGGGTCTCCTTACCCTCCACCGGACCCCGTACATTCAGACCTTTAGGACACTGCTCTGGCGCGCTGAAGAGCCAACCCCTCGCAGCCTCGCGAGGTTGCCGGTTGTATCTTCCCACGCAAAGGGCACCGTGTCTTCGGATAAGACACAGCAACTAGAACGCCGCTTGGAACGGGATCGCCTGCAGGCCGTGCTAGCAGAAAACGACCGGCTGCGCCAACTCATCGGCTTCCGAGCAAGCCAGTGGCCCACCGCCAAGGCCGCCCAGGTCATCGGTCGAGATCCCCAGTACTGGTTTCGTTCCCTCCTGATCGATCGAGGGACTGTGGATGATCTCTCTCAGGATGCCCCGGTCGTTGCCGTGGAGGGCCCTCAAGCGGGGCTCATCGGCCGCGTGCAGGAAGTGGCCCCGCACACCGCGAAGGTGCTGTTGATCACGGACCCCTTGAGCGCGGTGATCGGGGTCTGTCGTCGGGTCGGCGATGAAGGCGTCGTCGTAGGGACTTCCAGCGGGGAGCTCAAGTGGCAGTATCTCGTCCCAGAGACGACCGTCCATCTGGGTGACCTGGTTGAAACCTCTGGAGGGAGCGACCTCTTTCCGCCGGGGCTGCCACTCGGCTGGATCACTGAGATCTCCCCTCAAGAGACCGTCTCCGGATTTCGTGCCGCCAGACTTAAGCCAGCTGTGATCCCTTCTCGAACCCGCGAGGTCTTGGTGTTACTACAATGAGGAATGGGGACAGACCTTCAACTTCCCCCTTTGAAAAAGGGGGATGGAGGGGGATTTGCCGTTGAGAAATCGAAATCCCTCCCCACCTCCCTTTGCCAAAGGGAGGAGTGTCCCCGGACTATGAAACGAATCGGGTTTTTCGGCGTCACCCTGTTCGCCACCTTGTCCCTCCAGATCGTCATCCATCGAGTCGTGGGGGGGTGGGTTGGTCCCCATCTCATGCTGCTTGTGGTGCTTGCAGTGGGCTGGCGGCATGGGCCGTTAACTGGCGAGCTCATGGGGTTTGTTGGGGGGCTCCTGGCCGATGCCGGGTCGTTAGCGCCATTCGGTTTGCAAACGACGTTGCTGACGGTCGCAGGATATGGGGCAGGGAGGGGGCGTGGGCGCCTCGATGAAGGAAACCTGATCGCGCAGCTTGCGCTGGCGGTGATTGCCTCGGTTGGGTATCTCCTGGGAACGATCCTCCTGACGCAGTTGTTTCGCGGGGGCACGGTGTGGCGCTGGGGGATCGGAGCTTGGTGTCAACCACTCTGGGACGGGGTTGTTGCCCCAGTGATCTTCCGTGGAATGTGGGTGTGGGAAGGGTGGTGGCGGGTGCGCCGTGTGGCAGGATACGAATAAGTTAAAAGACCTCTTCAGTGGGGTCACAGTTGTCTTGGGACTCTTGGTCCTTCGGCTCTTTGTCCTCCAGGTGGTCCAGGGGGAGGAGTTTCGAGAGATCGCCGAACAGAACCGGACCCAGGTCTTAATCGAACGAGCACCCCGTGGACGGATTCTTGACCGGTTGGGGCGGGTCTTGGCCGACCGCCGTCCGTCGTTCGTGGTGCTCTTTTCGCCGCTGGGGCTTGGATCTGGCGAGGCGGCCGAGACCCGGGAGCGACTGTCTCAGTTGCTCGGTGATCGTTCGGACATGATGCAGGAACGCTTGGAAACGGCGATTCGCCAGAAACTCCTCATCCGCGTCGTTGAAGACATCCCTCGTTCCCTGGCGTTCCGTCTTCTGGAACTTCGGCATCGGTTGCCGGGGGTCACGCTCCTCCTGGAAGGCAAACGGTACTATCCAGCAGGATCGCTGGCGTCTCATGTCCTTGGCTATACGGGAGAAATCAGCCCTGAGGAGCTCGCCCTGCTTGCCGAGGCAGGGTATCGGCGAGGGAACCGGATCGGCAAGGCCGGCGTGGAACGGGTGTACGATGCCCTGTTGCGCGGTCAGGAGGGCGGGTTCCTCGTGGAGGTGAACGCGCGCGGACATCACCAGCGGATCTTCCGGCGCGTGCACACGGTGCCTGGCAATGATCTCGAACTCACCCTGGACAGCCGGGTGCAGGCGGCCGCCGAAGACGCCTTACTGGCAACCCACCATGCGGGGGCCGTCGTCGCCGTAGACCCCGAGAATGGCCGGGTCATTGCCCTGGCATCAGTGCCTGGCTTTGATCCGAACGTGTTTGTGGATCCTGCCGCGTTGAAGGTTCGACAGGCCCTTCTCGTGGACGAGGAGCGGCCGCTGTGGAACCGCGCGGTTCAAGGGGCGTATCCCCCTGGCTCAGTCTTTAAGATCGTGACCTCCCTGGCGGCGCTGGAACGCGGGAGAGTACATCCCGATGAACGGTTAGAATGTCGAGGGTCGTTGGTGGTGGGTCGGGAGCAGCGAGTCTTTCGGTGTTGGGAGCCCCACGGCCATGGGTGGGTTCCCTTTGCCAAGGCGGTGGCGCACTCCTGCGATGTCTATTTTTACCAAATCGGACTGCGGCTGGGTCCCGATCCCCTGGAGCAAGGTGCCCTCCGGTGTGGCTTTGGGCGCCTGACGGGTGTTGACCTCCCCGCCGAACGGAAGGGGCTGGTGCCAGGACGAACCGGGAGGGCCCTTCGACTTCGCTCAGGGCAGGCTCCGGGCAGAAGAAAAGAGCGGCACGGGGAAGGGTGGTATGAAGGAAACACCATCAACTATGCGATCGGCCAGGGCGATCTCTTGGTGACCCCTATCCAACTGGCGGCGTTTACCGCGCTCCTTGCGAATCGAGGGACGCTGTGGCGGCCCTATCTGGTGGAGCTGGTTCGAGAGGCCGGTGGGCGGCTTCGGTATCAGGTCACCCCCCGCGCCTTGGCCGCGTGGTCCGCCCAGGGACATTCCTGGGAGCTCGTTCAAGGCGCCCTGGAAGAAGCGGTGGAGGAAGGGACAGGACGTGCCTGCCAACTCCCCGGAATCCGGGTGGCGGGAAAAACGGGGACTGCCCAGAATCCCCACGGCCCGGATCATGGGCTGTTTGTCGCCTTTGCTCCCCTTGAGCATCCTCGCGTTGCCTGTGCTGTGGTTGTCGAACATGGGGAGCACGGCGCCACATCCGCCGCTCCCATCGCCCGTGCCGTGATCGCCAGCGCGTTGGAGGTGACCACCCCAACGATCCCCCCAGTTTCTGGAGGAGTTCATGGGGATTAATCAGTTGATGCTGCCCCGTGGGGTTCGACACTTTGACTGGCTCTTATTGGGGTTCATCTTCGGCCTCACCGCGATCGGGTACGGGATGGTCTACTCCGCCACCTTGCCGTTGGGGATTGCCGACCGGCTCGTGATGAAACAGGTGGTCGCCGGGATCATTGGTCTTATGGGGTTCTGCCTCCTCGCCAGCGTGAACTACCAGCAGTTTCCCCGGTGGGTGTGGTGGTTCTATGGTGGTTCCTTGGGTCTCCTGGGAGCCGTTCTCGTTGCCGGGGTTCGCATTCATAGGACCAAGGGATGGTTCGCCTGGGGTCCGGTGTCCTTTCAACCGGCTGAGCTCGCCCCAGTGGTTATGGTCGTGGTGCTGGCGGTGCATCTGGACCGTTTTTGGCAAACACGGCATCGCGTGATGTTGCTCTGGCAATCGGCGCTTCTCGTCTTGGGACACGTGGCGCTGATCCTCCTGCAGCCGGATGTCTCGGGTTGCCTAGTGTACTTCCCGATCCTCCTGACGCTCTGGTTCTGTATGGGCGCCAATGGGTGGTACCTCTTCAGCGTACTCATCTACGTGGGGACCGTGCTGGGGATCCCATTGGCCGTGACGTTGCTCGAGCCGAGTAACAGTGTTTGGCTGAAAGCACTGCAAGGCACAGCGCGATGGCCTACGGTTGCGCTGGGGGGAGGTGTCTGCGCGATGATTCTCCTGGGGTGGTGGGTCCTCACCCGGTGGCGCGTCCGAATCCCGGCGGTGTACCCACTCAGCTTGTGTGGAATCCTCCTTGCGGGCTATTGTTCCGGGATCGTGGTCCAACGGGCCCTCAAGGAATACCAGCGGGAGCGCTTGATAGTCTTCGCCAACCCTGATGCGGATCCGTTAGGGGCGGGGTACAATCTCCTCCAGGCCAAGATCGCCATCGGCAGTGGACGGTTGTTGGGAAGAGGCTATCTTGCCGGAACCCAAAGCCGCTTGGGGTTTCTTCCCGCGCAACATACAGATTTCATCTTTGCGGTATTGGCGGAAGAAATGGGGTTTTTCCGGACGATCGGGATCTTGGCGCTGATTGGGGGG
>JACPXA010000074.1 GCA_016196785.1 Elusimicrobiota bacterium | reverse complement strand
GTGTCGCTTCGGCCAACAGGCGCGCCACCGCCAGGGTCCCCTGCGCAAATGGCGAGACCTCAAAGACCCCTAACGGACCATTCCACACGACGGTCTTCGCCTGGGTGAGGAGCGGTGCGATCTGCCGGATGGTCGCTGGACCGATATCCACCCCCGTCCAGCCCTCGGGAATGGCGGCCATTTCCGTGATCCGTCGCTCAGCATCCTCAGTAATCGTCTTAGCAATTTGGTGGTCCACCGGGAGGAGGATCTGCACCCCCTTCGCCCGCGCTTTCTCTAGAAGTTCCTGAGCGATTGACACCCGGTCAGGCTCCACGAGCGAGCTGCCGGTTGAAACCCCTTGAGCGCGAAGAAAGGTGTACGCCATCGCCCCCCCGATGACCAGGATGTCCACCTTGTCGAGGAGGCTCGAGATGACGCCGATTTTATCGGAGACCTTGGCGCCGCCGAGAATAGCCGCAAACGGATGATCGGCGTGGTCCACTCGGCTCAAGTAGTCGATCTCTCGTTGGAGAAGAAACCCGGCCGCGCTGGGCAATAAACGGGCGACCCCGACCGTCGAGGCATGGGCGCGATGAACCGCCCCGAACGCCTCTTGGACGAAGCAGTCGGCCAGGGACGCCAGCGCCTGGGCAAAGCGAAGGTCATTGGCTTCTTCCCCCGAGTGAAATCGGAGGTTCTCCAAGAGAAAAACTTCCTCGTCGCTTGTCCTGGTAGCCGTGGCGATGGCTGCTTGCACCTCAGGGCCGATGCAATCGGCGGCCAGCGACACACGTTTGCCGAGCAGCTCCTCCAGCCGTTTGGCCACAGGGGCCAATCGGTATTTGTCCACCGGTTTGCCTTTTGGCCGCCCCAAATGTGAAGCCAGGATGACCGCCCTCGCATGGTGCTCAAGGAGCCAGCGGAGGGAAGGGAGGGTCTCTCGGATTCTTGTGTTGTCCATCACCCGGTCCTGCGAATCGAGAGGGACGTTATAATCTACTCGTACCAACACCCGTTTTGCCTGAACGTCCAACTGGGTCAGGGGACGCTTGTGGTACCGGCCTGTGACGGCAGTGTGAGAACTAGAACTCATCTTTTTGGAAGATGCAGGGGTAACCAGGAAGTAAGGTCACGCTCTGGCCGGGCGTGGGTGGAGGGCTGGAGTAACAGGGTGACTAGCTGTCAGGCGCTCAGCGATATACACGACGAGGTCCACCACGCGGTTGGAGTATCCCCATTCGTTGTCGTACCATCCCAGGACTTTCACGAAGGTTTTCTCAATGACATCGGTTGAGAGCGCATCGAAGACGCAGGATTTGGCGTTCCCGTTGAAGTCTCGGGAGACCAGGGGCTCCTCCACATAATCGAGATACCGACGTAAGGAACCAGCCGCCGCCCGCTTGAACGCCGCATTGACCTCCTCTTTGCTGGTCGGTCGCTCCGTTTCCGCGACCAAGTCAACGAGAGAAACGTTCGGGGTCGGTACTCGGATGGCAATCCCGTTCATTTTCCCTTTCAGCTCAGGAAGCACCAGCCCAATGGCCTTTGCGGCGCCGGTTGTGGTTGGGATCATGGACATCGCAGCGGCCCTGGCGCGACGGAGGTCATTGTGCGGGAAATCCAAGATGACCTGGTCATTGGTATATGAATCAAATTGATCTTCATTGATTCCCATGCACACGGTAATATCTTCCCCTTTAGCCGGCGCGGAAATCACGATCCGTTTTGCACCAGCGGTGAGGTGGCCGCGGGCCTTCTCGGCATCGGTGAATCGGCCTGTGGATTCCACCACCACGTCTACCTTTAAGGCTTTCCAGGGGAGTGCGGCAGGATCCTTTTGTGCCAGGACCTGGATCTCTCGACCATCAATGATCAGCGCATTCTCCTTCGTTTGAATCGTTCCCGGATAAGGACCGAAGGTTGAGTCGTATTTAAAGAGATGCGCCAACGTTTTGGCATCGGTCAAGTCATTGACCGCCACCCATTCAATCTCTTTCCGGGTGAGGCCGGCTCGTAAAACCAGTCGGCCAATTCGTCCAAATCCATTAATCCCAACGCGAACAGTCATTCCCCTCCTCCCGTGATCCGGATCCTTTGACTGTCGTATTATAGGAAAACGATATGGTTAACGCAAGATGCCGTATTGAGCAATCTAATATGTAACCCTACAAAGGGTCGTTCTGCAATGAAAAATGGCACCCTAACTCCACGTCAGGAGGGAGGGTCACATGCCGAGCGTACAAGCACGAATGGAATACCTGAAGGCGATCTATGCACGGTATCACCAAGCCGCCAAAAAGACCAAAAGCCGGATTCTGGAGGAGTTCTGCAAAGTCAACAAGGACAACCGCAAATACGCGATTCGGCTGCTGAACGGCCCGGCCCCCGAAGACAAGACACTCAAAGCCCGGAAGAAACGCTCCTTCTTGTACAGCGTCGGCGCCCTCCAAGTCGTCGAAGCCATCTGGACAGCGTCCGGGCATCTGTGCGGCCAGCGTCTCAAAGAAGCGATTCCCCTGTGGCTGCCGGCGGCCAAGAAGCGATTCGGGGTTTCTCCAGCAACGGAACAGGAGGTCCTCAGGATCAGCCCCCGGCAGCTCGACAACCGGCTGCGGGCCGTCAAGCGGCGAATCAAGAAGAGAATCTACTCCACCACACGGCCAGGATCGCTCTTGAAATCGATGATCCCCATCCGGACGTCCCATTGGGACATCCGGAAGCCCGGCTTCCAAGAAGTCGACCTGGTGGCCCATTGCGGGAATTCGGCTTCCGGGACGTTCATCTACACCCTGAACTCCACCGACCTCAACACCACCTGGACGGAGAGGGCCGCAGTCCTGGGGAAGGGACAGGCCGGCATCCTGAACGCTGTCCTGGACATCAAGCACGCCCTCCCCTTCCATCTGAGAGGGATCGATTCCGACAATGGAGAGGAGTTCATCAACTGGCACCTCTTGCGCTTCTGCCGGAAGTCCCGCCCTCAGATCGAGTTCACCAGAGGCCGGGCGTACAAGAAAGACGACAACGCCCATGTGGAACAAAAGAACTGGACCCACGTGCGCCAGGTCTTCGGCTGGGACCGCTATGACACCGAGGAGGCTCTCCACGCCATGAACGACCTCTATGAGCATGAATTGCGCTGGTTCCAAAACTTCTTCCAACC
>JACPXA010000065.1 GCA_016196785.1 Elusimicrobiota bacterium | reverse complement strand
TCTTCTCCTTCCAATGCGCCGATGATCGCTGTCGTCCACTGGATCCCCTCCACAACCGCCGCCAGATCAGCCACGGGACCGAGCGGACCATGGTGAAGGTGGAGGCTGGCGATGGGGTATCCCTGCGCGCTCAGCCGTGCGGCGATCGGGCTCGCTTGCGATGGGCCATCCTCCCCGTACCGCACTTCGAGAAACACCAGGCTGGGGTCGCCAGACGGACGGTCCGCCACCTTCATCGGATCCACGTCGTCGAACACCCGGAATTGTCGTGGCAGCGTGGCCTCGACGTGGTGCTGGAGCGCCGGTCCCAGCGCATGCAGCTCGGGCGGCAAGAGGAGCGCCAGATTGTGGCGGCCCTGATGCTGCCAGAGATCGAGGAAGGCGGCCAATTGGACAAAGCCGTGCGCCCGCTCATCACGCCAGCTCGTCAACCGGTGGACGTGCTCCAGGAGGGCCCGGGCGGAAAAACCTTTCAGCTCCGCTCCAAGCAGAAACGGCGTCTTGGCAGCCGTTTGGTGTTTGCTGCTGATCTCTCCTGTTTCATCCAACTGGAGCGGACGGCGAGGATAGTCCATGCCTCCCGCATGGAGCCAGGCCGTGGAGCCGGGATCGGTGAGATACCACAAATGTTCTTTCCAAGATGGCACCCCATAACGCTGGAGCGTGCCAGCCACCGCAGCGGCCAGATGATTGGTTTCTTCGGTTCTGCCCTCTTTTGTGACGACGACGAAGAGCGTGTGCTGCAATGCCTCTCGGACGATCGGGACAGCCGGTTCACCATTCCACCGCGAGGCGGTCCTACGCGTCAGACCAGCGATCAGCGCATCGAACGCGGCAGGGTCGGTGCTGTTCAACACCGCGATGTCCGGTGAGCCATGCCGACGTCCGCGCAGGCCCGCCAGTGACAGCGGCATCATGGTGGGACCACCCACGCCGATGTAGACGACATGGGTGATTTGTTGATCGAGCAGGCGATGGGCGGTCCCGGCGATCTCATCCAGCTTTTCCTGGTGGCTGAGCGCGTAGGCGACGGCGTGCGCCCAACCCAAGCGGTTTTGTCCCTGCACCCTCCCAATCTGCCGAAACACACCCTCCACGCGCGCGAGCTGATCGAGGATCTGCGACGCGGCCAACGCCTCCATCTGCCCGTCCCATCCGTCCGGGAGATGGCTGAAGAAAACCGGCATCTGGGGATTATGGGCGGTCAAGAGTCGCGTCGCGATCTCAACGTACTCCACCACTCCATCAGGCCCGGGTTCGGTTTGAATGATCGTGTGTCCGTGGAGGCGGGGATCAAGTTCCGCGAGCTCCGGATTAGGCACGAGGCCGGCGGCGGTGGCAGCCAGCAAGGGAACCCCGGGCCCGCCCGGGCCGGCCGCATCGTCAATGCCAATGGCCTCATCGGGCAAGACACCGTTGTAGCGCGCGATCATCTCCAGGCCGACGCGCTTATCGACTCCTTCCACATCGCCGATGGCCGAGTTGCGGCTTCCCCTCCAGTCGATGGGAACCTGTAACGGCACGGACGGTTCGCCCGGCAAGGTGAAGCGCATGCGGTCATTGAGCAACGCCACAAAGGGTCGCCGACGCCGACGACGCGGCACCTCGTCCTGCTGCAGCTCGGTGGGATCGGTGCTGCGAAGCGGCACCCGCAGATAGCTCACGACCTCTTCAGGGCCCTGCCAGTGGGTGTGCAGCTCAAGCGGTTCCGGAATGATCTCGGAGGAGGTCGTGCGCGACCAGGCCTCCAGCTCTGCGATCTGAGTTTTCAGGAACACCAAGAGCCATGCGCGAAGCTGCGGCAACTCCCCCTGTTGCTGCAGGGCCTGCTGGGATTCGGCGCGTAGCGGCTCCGCAACCGGCTGGGCCAGATGACTGAAGGATTCCTCAAGAACGTGGCCCAGCCCTGCGATCACTCGCTCCGGCGTCATCCCCTGAGCACCGGCCTGCTGGAGGAGTCGCTGTGCGGACTCTTCAAACACGTCGCGGCTCTCCACGAGTTGGTAGACCTCCGTGGAACGCTCGGCGCTCCGGGCTCGGAGTTCATCGAAGGTGAAGAAATCCGCCAAGCTACTGACATACGTGAGGAGATTCAGACGATAGGTTTCGCCGCCATGGGGACCCTGAAGACGGGTAAAAAGCGGTTCCAGCACTTGTTCGTGGACCGCCTCAGAGCCTGAACGGCTGAGAATCGCAAACCCGCCTCCGGCCCTGAAAAATTCCAGCAGCGCAAAGAGCATGCGGTCGGTAATCCGCCGTTGGGATTGCGTCAGCACCCCGTTCATATCGCTCACGATCAGAATGCGGCCGAACCGATCGACCAGTTGCTGGAGGAGCACGAGCCACGCCAGACGGGAAGGGTGGTACCGATAGTGCCGCTCCGATGCCATGGTGTCCGGCTGACGGGCAGGTGCCTCGAAGAAGCCGGCCATCCGCCCCGTGTAGACGCCGATCCCGCGATCCTGGAAGAAGCGAACGACGCGCGCCAGCGGCTCCTGCTCCCAGAACCCATGCGTCGGAAAGTTGGTCTGGTGACTCGTGTCGCGGTAAGCGCTGAGCGCGGCGTCATCCGTCTCGGGAGTGTTGAAGACGACGCTGGTGACGAACTGCTCCAAGCGGTACGGCTTCTGGAGCGTCGCGTGCAGCGACTCTTCCACGAGCCGGACCATGGAACTGACCGTGTGCGCGCGGGTGTTGCGGTCTTGCGTCGTGTTCCAGACCCATAGGATGGATACCCCTCGCGACTTGGCGGCGATCAGCTCCTCGATGACGCCGGAAACTTCCAAGTCCGGCAGGAGGCTTTCCAGCGACCCCGGACCGATGACGATGAGCTGCGCCTCGCGAATGGCGCGCAGCGCCATCGGATCGGCGGGAGGCGAGACGATGCGTCCTCGCGGATCACGCAAGGTCACCCGGATGATCGGCCCTGAGGTCTCGGTGTTGGTGACCGCTTCCTGCCCTTGGAGTATGGGCGAACCGCCCGCAAGCTCCCCGGCCACGCAGCATTCGACAGACGATTGTGGCGACATCAGCAGCGGCAGCACGCGCGAGCCGGTGATCCCCTGCAGCATCGCCAGCGCCCGATGGTAGGCCCGCAGATGCAGGAAGCCGGGGCTCAGCGCTCCTTCCGCTTCGAGCGCGCCCAGGAAGAGCAGGTTCTTGACGGTGTGCGGACGAGGAGACTCCGAGTCTCCTGACACGGGGATGAATCGTAACGCGCCGGTGCGAACGTATTGTTGATCGACGACCTCGAAGTAGAATCGCCACCGCTGGATGAACGCCTCAAGGTCTTGCTCACTCCCAATTACGCCTCTGGGCCGCTCGGCGGTCGGATCATGGAGTCGGCGCCTGGCCGTCTCCTCGTCAAGCAGGACCGCATCCGCTCGCTCATCGCCTGTCGGCCGAACCAGGTAGTGTTGCCGCAACACGGCGAGCGCGTGATCAAACAGCTCCACCGCCGTTGACGCTTGAGCGGAACGGAAGCTCAACACGTCCTGCATCCAGCGCTCCGAGATCCCGCCCATGATCGCCTTCATCGGATCGGCCGGGTGGGGCAGGCTCCCGACGGGCACCACGCCGATCGCCGAATACCAAACCCAGGAGGGCGTCACCTGATAGAGCGCCCTCACCAACTTGCCTCCGAGCCTGGAGAAAAACGGCTGTGTCTGGCGCGAGCGCTCCCAGAATCGCGTCATGTCGGACTGGATCGCCCCCGCGCTGCCTCCGTTATCCGCGAAGCTCACCAGCGCCTTCACGTGTTCCCCGGATAACACCCGCTGGAAGGTAATGACCGCGCGACTGATGCCTTCCGTTCCGTTCCCTCCCCCGATCACGACCACCGGCGCAGGAGGAAGCCGTCGACGGCGAGCCGCCAGCGAGAAGACCCCCATGCCAACCGCGGCCACCACGCCAACGGCAAGAAACGGGCCAACGAGTCCGTCGAGGAGACTGTCAACCAGGCTTCCCAGACCACCGGTGACCTTTTCAACCCGGAACGTCCCAAGCAGCGTGGCCGGCATGAACCACCCGATGACAGATATCGAACGGTCCGTGCCTCGTTCGTCTTGAGCGATGGGGGGATTGAGGATGTCTGGATCCATCCCCAGCGCATGGACGATCTTGGCGACTAACCGTCCGTCAACTGGCTGCCCAGCTTCAAGACGGTGCAGGGTCTTTCGCGCGACATCCGCTTGAGCTGCTAGCTGAGCCTCACTTAAGCCTCGAGCGAGTCTGGAAGCACGAACCTGTGGACCAAGACGCCGGGCGAGCTCCTCAAATGATTCGCTCGCTGACGAAACGCCAAGAACCTCTGGCGCAACACCGAAGGCCCCGGCGATCGCTTTCAACAGTTGCGGCTCCTCCAGGCCCCTGGAGACAACTCTCCTGATTCTGAGACGGCTAGTCTTTGCGTAGTGGGAGAGGTCGTATTGTGACCACCTCTTCCACGCCATCAACGCCTTCACGCGCTCTGCGACGGGAAGATGCGAGATCTCTGGAGGAACGTCTGGAATCAGAGGCTCTAACTCTTCGAGAGGGATCCCTAAGGCTGTCGAGAGGAGCTCCTTTGTGAAGCGATGCGGCGACACCTTTCCCTGCTCGATGTCACTAATCTCGTCCTGCCCCACACCAGCCCGCCTTGCCAACTGCCGCTGGGTCATGTCTCGCCGGTAGCGACCGGCGGCGAGTCGTGCGCCAAACGTCGTCAGACCAGCAAGCTGAAGATGCTCGGGACCAGCGCGTTGCCACGAGCCGCGGAGGTGATACCGCTCCATGTAGCGATAGAGCATCTGCGTCGTGATAGCCAATTGCTCTGCAGCCTCTTGTGGATTGTGTGCAGCAGCGAGGACCGCGCGCACGCGATCTTGGCTGATCGGTTGCCTTGAGGGTTTGGCGCCTCGTGCGGTTCGTCGCACACCAAGTTGCATTCCTAACGCATGTCCGAGAAGTTCAAACGCTTCTCTGAGCCGAGCCAGGCTGTTCATGAGGGCTTGGGGGTCTTGGCGAGGGAGAGCGCTCACGGTTTGCTCAAATCGATGCACGGCCTGGACGATCGCCGGCGGCATGCGGGAAGACTGCTGCCACTTGAACGCTCCTTCGTAGAGGCGTCCAATCCACTCCTGAATCTGCAAGGCCACCTGAGGCGATGGCACGCCATCTTCGAGTTGCCGCTGAATGCGTTGAAGGGCTTGGTGCTCGGTCCTGTACCATCGACGCACTTCTTCAACTTGTTCAATGACCAGCGCAGCCTCATACAGGGTTCGCAGCGTTGGAAGGTCGAAAGTTGGAAGACCAGATCCTTCCATGAGGAATCGTCTCAGATGGTACAGGGAGATGCCGGCCGCCCGAGCCAGTTCAGAGTTCAGCCCCCAGCGG
>JACPXA010000064.1 GCA_016196785.1 Elusimicrobiota bacterium | reverse complement strand
GCCTACAGGCTGAAGGTTCAGATGGCCATCGTCATTGGCGGGGGCAATATCTGGCGTGGGACGGCGGTTGCTGCGCAAGCGATTGATCGCGTCACCGCGGACTATATGGGAATGCTGGCGACGGTGATCAATGCCTTAGCCCTCCAAGATGCCCTGGAGAAACTCGATATCCCCACGCGGGTGCAGACCGCGATTGAAATTGCCAAGCTCGCGGAACCCTATATTCGACGGAGGGCTGTCCGGCATCTAGAGAAGGGTCGAGTCGTGATCTTTGCGGGTGGGATTGGGAACCCGTACTTCACCACCGACACGACCGCCGCGCTCCGCGCCATTGAGATCCAAGCGGTCGTCCTCTTAAAGGCCACGCAGGTGGACGGCGTCTATACCGATGATCCTCAGCGCACCCCTCACGCCAAGAAGATCCGGGAACTCAGTGCCATGCAGGCCATCCGGCGCCGCTTGAAGATCATGGATACCACCGCGTTCTCCCTCTGCATGGAAAATCATCTGCCGGTCATCGTGTTTGACCTCTATAAGCGCGACAATATTCGCCGGGCGGTGCTGGGAGAACGCGTCGGCACCCTCATTCGGGCTGACTAATGGTGAAACAGATCGTTATCGAAGCGGAAGAAAAGATGAAACGGACGGTTGAGCGACTGAAGGCCGAGCTCTTAACGCTTCGCACAGGGCGGGCCAACGCCTCCCTCCTTGAGGGGGTTCGGGTGGAGTATTATGGCAGTATGGTTCCGTTGCGCCAGGCGGCGAATGTCGCCATCCCCGAGCCGCGGATCATCGAGATTCGCCCGTGGGATCACAGTCTGTTGCCGGAAATCGAGAAGGCCATCTTGAAAACAGATCTGGGGATGCCTCCAACCAATGACGGCCAGGTCATCCGTCTTATGGTGCCGAGCTTGACCGAAGAGCGTCGGAAGGAGCTGGTCAAGGTCGTCAGAAAAATGACCGAGGAATTCCGTGTCGCCATCCGCAATGAACGACGGGATGCCGTCGAGACCCTCAAGAAGGCGGAGAAACGTCGGGAGATTTCCGAGGATGACCGCGTGAGCGGGGAACAGGCCATTCAACGACTGACCGATTCTTACATTAAAAAGATTGATGAAACACTCGCCGCGAAGGAACACGAGATCGCCGCGGTATAGCCCCCCAATCCTGTGGTTGCCGCCCTCGATCAGAATCTCCTCCGTCAGATCGACCGAAACAAGCTTCCCCGTCACATCGCCATCATTATGGACGGGAATGGCCGGTGGGCGAAGCAACGTGGATTTCCGCGGATCTTCGGTCATCGGTCGGGGGTCACCGCGATCCGTGAAATCGTCAGCGCCTGCGGTGAATTGGGGGTTCGAGTCCTGACCCTCTTTGCCTTTTCTACCGAGAATTGGCTCAGGCCCCCCTCCGAGGTTCGGGCGTTGATGCGCTTATTAGAGCGATATCTCCAGCGCGAGCTGCCTGCCCTTCAACAGAACAACGTTCGCCTGCACGCGATTGGCCATGTGGACCAATTACCCAGCTCGGCCCGGCGGGCCCTCCGACGAGCCATAGCAGCAACCGCAGATAACGCCGGGCTGATCTTGATCCTCGCCTTGAACTATGGAGGCCGTCAGGAGATCCTGGACGCGGTCCAACGGTGTCTGGCGAAGGGAGCGAAGGCGATTGATGAACAGGCGTTGTCCCGCTCGCTGGATACCGCCGGCCTGCCAGACCCAGATCTCTTGATCCGTACCTCCGGGGAAATGCGGTTCTCGAACTTCCTCCTGTGGCAGATCGCCTATACTGAGCTTTATGTGACCGACACGCTGTGGCCGGATTTTCGGCGGGTGGACCTGTATCGGGCGATCCTCGGCTATCAGCGGCGCGAGCGCCGTTTTGGCGGTATCTAACATGCTCTTACCGCGATTGCTCACGACGGTCATAGGCATTCCGTTGGTCGGGATGGCCATCTACCTTGGCGGTCTGCCCTTTCACCTCCTGGTCCTGGGGGTGGTCGGGGTCAGCCTGCGAGAGTTTTATCTCATGGCCGAAGGGGGGGGATACCCAGGCCATGGATGGCTAGGGACCATCGGCGGGTTGGCCTGGGTGGTTTCAGTGGCCGTGCAGGGACCGCGGTGGAACCTCCCCCTAACGTCCCTAGGGAGTGGCCTTGTCGTCACCCTGCTCGTGGTAGGGACGGTGTTGGGGGAATGCGTACGCCGTGACATCGAGTGGTCATTTGTCAGGGTGGTCGTCACTTGGGCGGGACTTCTGTACGTTGCCTGGGGGTTGAGCCATCTCCTCCTCATCCGCGAGCTTCGCCCCATGGGGGTGGAGTGGACCGCCTTTTTGTTTTTGCTGATTTGGGCCCAAGACATCGCCGCCTATGTGGTGGGACAGCGATTCGGTCGCCATCCGTGTACGCCGACTTTAAGCCCCCATAAGACGTGGGAAGGGACCGCTGGCGGGTTGTGTGCGGCGGCGGCCACCGCCCTGGGATGTCGGGCGCTGTTCCTTCGTGGGGAATTAGGCGTGGCTGAAGCGGTGGGCTTGGGCGTTGGGT
>JACPXA010000070.1 GCA_016196785.1 Elusimicrobiota bacterium | reverse complement strand
GATCCCCAGACCATCGCCACCGCCATCCGGATCGGAAACCCAGCTTCGTGGCAAGGAGCATTGGCAGCGCGGGATGAATCCGGCGGGTTGATTGACACCGTGACCGCTGCGGAGATTCTCGATGCCTATACCCTGCTCGCCAAGACTGAAGGGGTGTTCTGTGAACCTGCGAGCGCGGCAGCAGTGGCCGGATTGGCCAAACTCGTCCGTCAGGGAACGGTGAAAACGCCGGGGATCGCGGTGTGTGTCTTAACGGGCCACGGCCTCAAGGATCCGGATCGGGCGCTCGAGGTGATCCCTCGACCACAGCCAGTCCCCGCCGTGCTCGAGCGGGTGATCAAGGAGATTGGTTTATGAAACAACTCGTGAGTCTAGGAGCTCTCCTGTTGTTGGCTGGGATGGCTGGGTGCGGACCGCGGGAGAAGGTCGTAAAAATCGCCCTCGCCTGTCCCCTCACCGGCGACCTCGGTTCGTTGGGGCAGGGGTTGAAGCGAGGAGTGGAACTGGCGCTTCAAGAAGAAGGAAGCTATGATGCGCAACTCCCTTGGCGGATAGTCTTGGAAGCCTATGATGATCGCGCCGACCCCAAGGAAGCGGTTAACGTCGCTAATCGTATCGTCTCTGACCCGGCGATCGTGGCGGTCATTGGTCATTTCAACTCGGGGTGTTCCATCCCGGCGGCCCAGGTCTACGCCCAGCACGGGCTGCTCATGATGACCCCTGCTGCGTCGAATCCAAAACTGACCCTCCAGCAACTGGAACCTTCGTGGCCGTGGGTGCGGAATGTGTTTCGGGTCAACACCACAGATGATATCCAGGGGGCGGTCGCCGCGGAATTCGCCCGTCAGCGTCTCAAGACGGCGACTACCGCAATTCTGCATGATAAAACGGCGTATGGCCAGGGGATTGCCGAAGAGTTTCAGAAGCGATTCGAAACGCTGGGAGGGAAAACCCTGTCCTTCGATGGTATTACGACCGGGGAGAGGGATTTTAAGTCGCTGTTGACGCGCATCAAAGCGACCAAACCCTCGGTGCTCTATTTTGGAGGGATGTTTACCGAAGGAGGACTCTTGGTCCGGCAAGCCCGCGAGCTGGGGTTGACGGCCCCGTTCGTATTCGCTGAGGCCAACTTTGATCCAGAATTTCTCCGGATCGCGGGTGAGTCAGCGGAGGGGGCCTATCTGACCTTCCTGGGGAGTCCGCCCGAGCTGCTTCCCACGGCCAAACGGTTCGTGGAGGTATACAACCGGCGCTACCCCGGTAAGGAAATCAAGGCGTATGACCATTATGCGTATGAGGTGACCGGGATCCTACTCACGGCACTCCGCCAGGTGGGGCCTGACCGTGCCAAGCTGATCGCAACCGTCCGCACCATGCGTTACCGTGGGGTACTGGGCGAGACCGCCTTCGATGCGAAAGGCGATACCCTCAACAAAGCCATCACCTTGTTTCAAGTGAAGGGCGGGAAGTTCGTTCCCCTTCCGGGCGCCCCCCTGCCACCCGCGTAACGTCGCAACCTTTCCCATGCTTCTCCAGCAGCTCATCAACGGGGTGACGTTGGGAGCGATCTATGCATTGATCGCCCTGGGGTACACCCTGGTGTATGGGATTCTCCGGATGATCAACTTCGCCCACTCCGAGGTATTCATGGGGGGGGCTTTCTTGGGCCTTGCGACGCTGGGGTTGGTGGGTCGGTCCTGGCTACCGGCTGGGGGGCAGGTCGCGATAATGGTGGTGGTCGCGATGCTGGGATGCGCCTTCTTAGGGATGGCGCTGGAACGGATCGCCTATCGCCCTTTACGCCGAGCCCCACGTTTGACCCCGTTGATCTCCGCCATTGGCGCGTCGCTCGTGTTGCAGAACGCCATCTTCCTGTTCGTCTCTGATCAATCGTTGACCTTTCGGGAATCCCTCCCTGTGGTTCACTGGCGGTGTGGGGGAGCCGAACTGAACTCCCTGCAACTCTTAATCCTCACGCTGGCGGTGGGATGCATGGTGGTCCTGCGGCAGTTCATTTTGAAAACCCGGTTGGGCCAGGCGATGCGAGCCACCGCCCAGGACTCTCAGACGGCCCAGCTCATGGGGGTCAATATCAATCAAATCATTGCGCTCACCTTTTTCCTAGGTGGGGCGTTGGGGGGAGCGGCCGGGGTGTTGAATGGAATGTACTATGGCTCGATCAAGTACAACATGGGATTTATCCTAGGCATCAAGGCCTTCACCGCGGCGGTGCTGGGAGGGATCGGGAACATTACCGGGGCGATGGCGGGAGGGTTCCTCTTGGGGATTCTGGAGGCCTTGGGCGCGGGGTTCTTGCCTGGCGGCGCAGAGTGGAAGGATGTCTTTGCGTTTGTGGTGCTGATCCTTGTCTTGCTGGTGAAACCCTCGGGACTCCTCGGCCAGCACGTCCCAGAAAAACTCTAGCGGTTCATCTTACCAATTCAGATCATAGCTGGCGCTACGGCCCTTGGCAGGGTTTTGGCGGAGGATCCCCTTCTCAACCAAATCGGAGATTTCACGAAAAGCGGTCGCGCGACTTACTGTGGCTATAGAAACATATTTACGGGTTGTTAGCCCTCCCGCAAAGCCGCCTTGGCCAGCATCTAGAAGACGGTTCACAACTTTTCGCTGTCGTTCATTAATGTCAGTTTGTTGATGAGACTGCCAGAACTTGGCCTTCGCCAGGACATCAGCGATCAATTGTTCAGCTTTTTCTACGGCACGGCGATGACACCCCAAATACCATTGAAGCCATTCCGTCACATCTTCTTTTTCTTTCTGAGATGCTTCGAGAATGGCATAGTAATCATCCCGCTCTTCCATGATTTGGGAAGAAAGACTGTAGTATCGAGTCGGCAGTTTTTCATCTTGTGCCAAGGCCATATCCGTTAAAGCCCGGGCAATTCGGCCGTTGCCGTCTTCAAAAGGATGAATCGTCACAAAATAAAAATGGGCCAAACCGGAACGCAACAGCCCTTCCTCTGAATGCAAACTCATCTTCCACCAAGCAAAGAATTGTTTCATCTCCTTCTCAACTCGTTCACCGGGGGGCGCTTCATAATGGACTTTTTCCCGGCCCATCCAGCCTGAGACCACTTGCATCGCATGCTCGGCGCCGCGCCAATTCCCTGTCCGGATCTTCCGCAATCCGGAGTACCCAGTGGGGAAAAGCGCCGCCTGCCAGCGTTTGATTCTTGCCGCAGTCAGGGGTTGATCGTAATTCAAGGTCGCATTCAAAAGGACTTCCACCAAACCGTCCACTGACCGATTCGCGGGCGTAAGACCAACCGCAGGAAGCCCTAAATGTCTTGCAACCGACGAGCGCACCGATTCCCGATTTAAACGTTCCCCTTCAATGGCAGACGTTTTCACGGCTTCTTCCGTCAAAATATCGGCTTGAGCCTCCCGACTGAGCTTAAATCCAAGATTGGCAACGTTCGTTAAGAGTTTCCCTTGGACGAGACGCGCCTTGCTCATTAAAGGCAGCAAGGGTTCGCTTTTCCAATTGAGTTTCGGCCAATTTCCTTGCTGCCAGATGTATTTCATGGTTCCTCTCAATCGCTTCAATTTATGAAGCAATTATACCCCATAATCGCTTCTTCTGCAAGGATGTTTTATTGCAAGGGTGTTAACCATGTGGCTCAAATTCCCCTTGAAAGTTGTCACGCTTCTGTTATAGTGAAGTAGTGTAGAAGGGAATCCCTGTAGAGAGACGAGCTCACTTTGACGTTGGTCTCCACAGAAGTGTACAATTTACGGGGGGTTAATTTGATTGTAAAGGCGAAGAACCGTCTCTGATGCTGGAATCAATGCTGTCGCCCACTTCGATAGAGGTCCCAAGGTCAGAGCCCCAGGGGTCGAACATCCGGGTATTGTTGATCGAAGACGATCCGGGCTATGCTGATCTCATCAAAACGGGATTGTCCAAAGCAAGGGCTCCAACCTTCGAGGTGCGATGGGTTGAAACCCTGAAAGGTGGGGTCGAGTCCCTTGCGAAAGGGGCGGCGGATATCGTTTTATTAGACCTGTTCCTCCCGGATAGCCACGGGATCGCTTCACT
This sequence comes from Elusimicrobiota bacterium, assembly GCA_016196785.1. Taxonomy (GTDB): domain Bacteria; phylum Elusimicrobiota; class Elusimicrobia; order 2-01-FULL-59-12; family JACPXA01; genus JACPXA01. The sequence goes on along the minus strand of JACPXA010000070.1, from coordinate 5,033 downwards.
CACGCACATCCGGGCCCAGGCCCCGTTCGTCCCTGTGATTATCTTGACGGCGTGCGTGGATGACAGTCTAGAGCTTGAAGCCCTGCAAAAAGGGGCGCAGGATTATTTGGACAAGGCGCAGGTCCATGCGAAGATGCTGTCGCGGGTGATCCGGTACGCCATTGAGCGTGAACAGGCGGAGAGGGCCCTCCGAGAGAGTCAGGAACGCCTCAAACAGGAGAAAGAAGAGGCCGAACGACTCGCCCGAGCGCTGAAGCAGACGCTCGAGGAACTGAAGGCCACTCAGCAGGCAGTGCTTGAGCGGGAGAAGGCCCTGTCGACCGGGGAGCTCGCCGCCGTGGTGGCCCATGAGATCCGGAACCCGCTGTCCATTATCTCCATCGCCATCCAGTACCTCCAATCGCAGTTTGACCTGAAGGACTCTCGCCAAACCTTTACTAAGGCGATTGTGAAAAAGATTGAGCAGCTCGATCGGATTAGCAAGCGCCTGGTTTCCCTCGGCGCTCCGTTAGGGATGCGTCAACTGAGAAACCTGAATCGCAGTCTGGACCGATCCCTAGAACTTTTCAAGGTCCGGTGCCGCTCCCAGCAGATCAAGGTGATCCGGCGGTATGCTGAGCGGTTGTCCTTGGTCTCTATTGACTGTGAGCAGATGGAGCAGGTGTTTACGAATCTCCTCACCAATGCGCTGGATGCGATGTCTCACGGAGGACAGTTGACCCTGTCAACCCGGCATGATCCTGAGCAGAGAACCGTGAATATGGCGATCACCGACACGGGACCGGGGATTCCCAAGAAGCTCCTCCAGCAGCTCTTTACCCCCTTCGTCACGACCAAGAAAGCGAAGGGGGGCACCGGCCTGGGGCTTGCGATCTGTCATCGGATAATCTCCCAGCACGGTGGAAAGATAGAAGTCGCCAGTTCAACCGCGAAGCGGACCCATGGCACAACCTTTACAGTGGTCCTCCCTACCCCCCCCCCCAGCGCGCGCGATGAAAGCTAACCTCCTCATTGTAGATGACGAACCGGATGCCGGTCGGCTTCTCGCCCAGGTGCTCCGCGAGCAAGGTTTTGCCGTTCGATGGACTGCCTCAGGCGAGGCGGCCCTGAAGCAGATCAAACAGGCCCCTCCTGACCTCGTCCTCCTGGACGTGGTCCTCCCTAAAATGGATGGGGTCGAAACCCTCCGGCGAATCAAGGCGCTCACTCCGCGGGTCGCGGTGATTATGATCACGGGCCAGGAGACCGTCAAGACCGCGGTCCAGGCCATGAAACTCGGTGCATGCGATTATCTCCCCAAGCCACTGGTTCCCAATCAGTTGGGCGGGGTGATCCGGCAGGCGCTCCAGGTGCAGGCGATGGAGCAAAGGACGCTGAAGATCGCCCCACGCCGTGAACCGGTCAAACCAGAGGAAATGGTCGGCCAAGATCTCAGCCTGGTGGCGATCTTTGATCTGGTCCGGCGGATCGCTCCACAAGATGTCACAGTCCTCATCCGTGGGGAAAGCGGGACGGGCAAGGAGTTGATCGCGCAGTCGTTGCATTCCTTGAGTCCTCGGCGGCCCAACCGATTCGTGACCATTGACTGTGCCAGCCTCCCGGAGGCGCTCTTCGAAAGCGAGCTCTTTGGCTACGAACGGGGGGCCTTTACCGGGGCTGAGACGGTGAAAGAGGGGTGGTTCGAGCAAGCCAACGGCGGCACGCTCTTCCTCGATGAAATTGGGAACTTGAGCCCCACGGCTCAGGCAAAGCTCCTCCGGGTGGTTCAAGACCGAGCGATCCGGCGGTTGGGGAGCCAACATCCCATTCAGCTTGATGTGCGCCTCTTGGCGGCGACGAACCAGAACCTCGAAGACCTGATGACCAGGGGGCTTTTCCGGGAAGATCTCTTTCATCGGCTGAATGTCTGCATGATTCACCTCCCCCCGTTACGGCAGAGGGACGGCGACATCCGACTCCTCACCCACTTCTTTTTGGAGCGGTTCAATCGAGCGTTTGGCAAAACCGTTCAGTCCATCTCCGAGCCGGCGATGGAGCTCTTGAATCGCTACCCCTGGCCGGGCAATGTTCGGGAACTCGAGAATACCATGAAAGCCGCGATCCTCTTGAGCGAGACCGAGATCGCTCCAGAGCATCTCCCAGAACGAATCCGCCGTGTGGATGGGGCCGGTGAGGGTCTCGCGGTTCAGGCCGCTGGTGGACTTCGCGAGGTCAGCCGTCGAGCCGCGGAAGAGGTGGAGAAACAACTGGTGCTCCGGACATTGCGGGAGACTCGTGGGAATAAGAAGGCGGCTGCGGCCCGACTTGGCATTGACTACAAAACGCTCTTCAATAAGCTGAAGGCCTTTCAGGTGACCAACGAGATGATCGAGACATTCAAGGGGGGAAAGGTCAATGGGAGCTAAACTCCTCATCATTGATGATGACGGTGACCTGTGTGCCCTGCTCAAGCAGATCCTTGAAGAAGAGGGACACCAGGTAGAGACCGCCACGTCAGGTCCTGAGGGGATCAAGTGGGCTGAACGGAAGCAACCGGCCCTCATCTTCCTAGATCTCATGATGGAGGGGATGGATGGGATCCAATGTTTAAAGCACCTGCGCCGGGTGGCCCAGCGTTCGAAGGTGGTGATCCTCACCGGACACGGGACCCTCAAGACCGCGAGGCGAGCCATGCGGCTTGGGGCCTACGATTACACCGCGAAGCCGTTCGACTTGAACCTGATCCGAGCGTTCATCCGGGAAGTGACCAAACACGAATGACCATGAAGCTCCTTGTGTATATCCCGGTGATTCACACCGCCGTAGAGATGGGCTCCATGGCGGAGACCTTGAAAACAGCGTACTTCGAGCGCTTCGGGGAAGAGCAGTGGGCCAGTCACCTCAAGGCGATTGAGCAGATGTGGGACGGGCTCCAACGCAAGATTGAAGCCCTTGAACTTGAGTATTCGAACACGAAACTCTACCAAGACGGGTTGCCGATCTGTGGAAGGGAACTGGAGATCGTTACCGAAGTTGCTGAGCGCGGAAGCCACAACCACCAGATCCTCTTAGAGCTGGTGAAGAAAGGCTGCACCCTGATGGGCACGGAATCCCAAGCGTTGCTCGTTCAGGAATATCGGAATCTTCAGCAAGCGCTTCAACGGAGGGGATCCCCCACACCAGTTTGGAAAGTCCTGTGGTCCCGATGGACTGCCCAGCGCCTGCTCCATCAGCGCGACCGATTCATTGCCCAACGGATCACCGACACCCTCGGCCCGGGAGAGACCGGCCTCCTCTTCATGGGGATTCAACACGAGGTGGATCGCTACCTTCCTAGGGGAGTCTCAGTAGAGTATCTCTTTCACCGGTTGCCGTTCCAATACACCAGCCGATTCGCTACCGCCGCTTAAAGAACAAATCCCCCTTCATCCCCCTTTTGCAAAGGGGGAAGACCACCTATGCATAACTCCTCCCTTTGAAAAAGGGAGGTGGGGAGGGATTTGTCAACGACAAATCCCCCTCCATCCCCCTTTGTCAAAGGGGGAAGACCTGTGTGTGGAAACGATTCCATAGGACTATCGCGTCAGTTCCGTAGTTCCCCGGACTCACCACCACCTGCAGCCATCAGAGTCTAGGTAGGTCGTTCTCTCCTCACACATCAAAATCGAATGATCTGACAGGTCGTTTTTTGAAACGACGCCCTCCCACGTGGTCGGATGGGGGACGTTTGGCATGGCAATTGCTTAGAATTAATGTAGTGAGGAAACCCTCAATCAAGAACAACAAGAAGGAGACCGTGTTGGTGATTGATGATGAAGCGGATATGGATTGGATGATGACGAAGATCTTAAGGAACGCGGGGTATCAGGTCGTGACCGCGAGAACAGGAGCTGAAGGGATCGCAAAGTTCCAACGGACCTCCCCCCGCATCCATTTTATGGTGTTGGATATGCGCTTGCCCGATCGGAATGGGCTTGAGGTCCTGAAACAGATTAAAACCATGGCACCTCGAACCGAGGTGCTGATGGTGACCGCCTTTGGGACGCCAGAGTGTAGGAAGAGGGCGAAGGCCCTAGGAGCTCTCGAGCTCCTAGACAAGCCGTTTCGGGTCGAGAAGGTCTTAAAAGCCGCTCGTCTGGCATTCGACCGTAAAGAAAGGAGGTGAACATCCATGGCCGTAGAAAAAACCATCGCAGGGGCATCTCTCGCTGAGATCCTTGACCGGATCCTAGACAAGGGATTGGTCATTGACGCGTGGGTTCGGGCTTCGTTGGTCGGCATCGAGTTGATCGGCATCGAGGCTCGGGTCGTCGTCGCGTCTGTTGAGACGTTCCTGAAGTACGCCGAGGCAGTTGGCTTAACCGCTGGGGCAGCGGCGTAACGGAGAACCCCAGAAATTCCTGGCATCCTTGGGGGTTCGCGGTCTCCAACAGGATCAGCGGACCCCCAGGATAGCCGGAAGGAGGTGAGTGAAATGGCCTTTGCAGAAGCCATGAAAACCATGACGGACGAACTCGCTAAGAGCCATACAGACCGAGCCCACGCGATGGCTGAGTTGCGCAGCGCGTGCTCGAACGATCGGAAAGAACGAAGGGCCACGATCCATCACATCGGTGAGGATGTGAAGCGGCTCTTTGGCAATGTGCATGTGCAGATCCAGCATTTCCACAGCGACCGCGGGAAGATGCGGAAGGAACTCCGACATATGCTGGGGGAGTTTTTCGGGCAGACCCAGAAATATGTGCGCGGGTTTCTCAAGCAGCGTCACAGTGACCGCGCGAAAATGGCTGAGGAGTTACAGCACATGCTGGAGGGGTTCTACGCGAATCTCCAGAAGGAAACCCGGAGGTTCCTGACGGAGTTCAGAACCCACCACAAGGCGATGAGCGGTAAGCAGCGGGAAGAGCTGGACACGTACTGTCACGGGCTCCAGCGTGACATGGGCCAGTTGCGACGGCACTACCAGCAGGCGCAGAAGGCGCTCCGAGCGGACTTCGAGAAAGCACGGGAGTACTGGCAAGGGTTCGCCGGTCAAATGCCACGGGCGAACGCTG
>JACPXA010000032.1 GCA_016196785.1 Elusimicrobiota bacterium | reverse complement strand
TCTAGACAGCGACGGTAGCGACGACAAACCACCTCAGCCATCATCGCAAAGTCGTCCAGCCCCGTGACGGTCTTGATCCGGAAGTGGCGGTAGGCCTCCTTCTCGGGGTACCCCTGCTCAAAGACGACGAGCGAGCCTACCGATTCCACCCCATGGATGGTCGAGATGTCAAAGGCCTCGATCACCAGCGGGGGTTTCGGGAGTTCAAGGGCGTCTTGTAAGGCCGAGAGCGCCCGGGAGCGGCTGATCCGCTGTTCCAGATCGTGTTCTTGAATCGCCCGGATGGAGACCCGCTCATTCATCCGTTGGAGGGTTTCAACATGGTCTCTGAGTTGAGCGGCGGTTTCAAAATCGAGGCGCCGGGCCGCCTGCCGCATCTGTTGTTCCCAAGTGTGAGCCAGCCTCTGACGCTTGCCGGAGAGAAAGAGCTCAGCCTGTTTGGCGATCTGATAGTAAGCCGGCTGGGAGATCTTGGCCACACACGGGGCCGGGCAGGCGCCGGTGTGCAGATAGAGACAGGATTGCACCTTGCGGGGGTCGGGAAGGTGACCTTCCGAGAATTCAAATTTGCAGGGACGGAGTGGGAACAATTTTTGTTTCCAGAGATAGCGCAGGAGGTGTTTGACCTGACTGACGTTGGGATAGGGCCCGAAGTATCTGGCGCCGTCTCGCTTGACCCGCCGGGTGAAAAGCAGTCGCGGGAAGTCTTCCTGCAAGGTCAGCTTGATGTAGGGATAGGATTTGTCATCCCGCCACATGGTGTTGAAGCGGGGCTGGTAGCGGCGGATCAGTTTTCGTTCCAAGAGCAGCGCCTCTCGTTCGCTGTGGGTCGGCAAATAGTCAATCTGCTGAACCGCAGGCAAGAGGGCGCTGATTTTGTGGCTCATAAGGAATGGGGACAGACCTCTTATCGAATGGTGGAAGTAGGAGGCGACCCGCTTGGCGAGGTCCCGCGCTTTTCCGATATACAGGATGCGACTAGCCGCATCCCGCATGAGATAGACTCCAGGCACATGCGGGATATGCGTCAACTGATCAGATGTTGTCATAGTCAACGACGTCCCCTAAGGACTCGCCAGATGAGCAGGGCTTCTTCCATCCGGAGCGCGAAGGTGAGGCTAGCGTACAGGAACACCCCTATGAGGATCGCAGTCAGGAGGGTGAGGGTGTGTGAACTCCATGGCGCCCAGGCAATGACTCCTCGACAGACTGCCCCCATGATTGCGGAGATCAGCAACACTCGAACACCAGTGTGAAGCAGCCGTTTTCCTCCTAGCAATCCGATTCGTCGCCTCAGGCATAGGAAGAGACCTCCAGCATTCACCCAAGCAGCCGCGGCGGTGGCGAAGGCCACCCCACCGACCCCGAATGGCCCCATGAGCGAAAGCGTTAAGACAATGTCCAGCCCCACGCAGCCCATCGCGATGCGCACGGGGATCCGAGTTTCTTGTTGCGCGTTGAAGGCGTTCGCCAACACCTTCACCGCGCTGTAAGCGACGAGACCGAGCGCAAACGCCGCCAACGCTTGGTTGGTCAACCGCGTAGCCTCATGGGTAAACCGGCCGCGTTCAAAAAGCATTTCTAGAATAGGACTACCGAGGGTCAGCAGTCCAATCATGGCGGGGACAATAAAGAACAGGCTCAATCGGAGTGAGGCATTGATGGTTTCCTTCAGCCGCGCCCTGTCCGCCCGCGCCACGCTGGCGGACATCGCTGGAAGTGACACACTGGCCATGGCGATTCCAAACAGGGCTAAGGGAAGCTGCATGACCCGGTTTGAGTAGTAGAGGGCGGTCATTGAACCTTCCCGAAGAAACGAGGCGCAGATCGTACCGAAGAACGCGTTGATCTGGTCAACGGAGAGGCCGAAAATGGCAGGGGTCATCAGGCGTCCGACCCGCCGAATCCCTTCATGCTGCGGTTCCCACACGATTCCCAGTGACATCCTTCGGCGCCACAGCGCAGGGAGCTGGATCGCCCATTGGGCGATTCCTCCCACCACAGCGCTCACCGCCAATCCCTGAATGTGCCATCGGACGGGTAGATGCGGGGCAATCCCCCAGATGAATCCGAGCTCAGCGAGGCTGAGCATCGCCGGGGCAAACCCTGGCGTGAAAAAGACCCCCCCCGCGTTGAGCACCCCCATCGCCAGCGCCGCGAGGACCACGAAAAAGAAAAAAGGAAACATCAAGCGGGTGAGGAGGACCGTTAACGTGAACTTCCCGGGGGCTTGCTCAAACCCTGCGGCGATGAGTCGCGTGACGAGGGGAGCCTGCCAAATACCCAGTACCGTAATTCCCCCGACGAGCACGACGAGCAGGGTCGTGAGCGCCTGGAACAGCCGTCTCGCCTCTCCCTCTCCCCGTTGTTCCAGGTATTCGGTGAACACAGGAATGAAGGCGGCCGACAGCGCGCCTTCCCCCAGCAGCCGTCTCAGCAGGTTCGAGATCCGAAAGGCGGCGTAAAAGGCATCCGCGACTAATCCAGCCCCGAACGCATGGGCCACCGCGCAGTCCCTCACATAGCCAAGGATCCGAGACAGCAGAGTCGCCCAGCTAAATGAAGCCGCTTGCTGTACGAGTTGACCCGCGTGATCAGATGAGGCGCCGCCTTGACTTTTCACAGGGGGTTTGGTAGGGTAGCCCATACTAAGGAGAGGAGGTAGTTCGATGGCCAAGTTAAAGACCGGGCGACATACCTCGGCGTTGAAGGCCCTTCGCCAAGCTTATCGTCGTTCGCAGCGGAATCAACAGGTCCGCTCCCTGATTCGGACCGTTGCCAAAAAGTTAGAGATCGCGATCGCAAAGAAGGACCTGGCGACGGCCAAAGGATTGTTGAACGAAACCTTCACAGCGTGGGATAAGGCGGCCAAACGCGGGGTCATCCACTGGAAGGCCGCCGCGCGGAAGAAGGCCCGCCTGGCTGACAAACTTGCACGGTCAGCCTCGTAAGGGCCCCCGCTGGGGTCTCACGGCCCGTTTTGATGGCGAGGTCAGCCGCCTGAATCGCCTGGGTCAGCGATCGCCACGTTTCGAGTGGAGTCATCCCAGGGGATATCTGTCGCTCACGGATCACGCTGCGGGCCGCCAGATGTAAGAGGCGCACAGGTTCCTCTCCTTCTTGGAGGAGCTGCTGCAACAACGCGAGGCTGACGGGGAGATCTCGGAGCTTGAGCGCCGCGACCCAACGAAGGGGATCCGCTTCTCGATACCCTCCCTCCTGGGAAATGTCCTGCGTGGTAATCTCCTCGCGGGTGCCGACAAACCAACACAGTTTGTCCACCTCATGAGCGAGCTCTCGCAGGGTTCCTTCGGTTGTTTCATACAGCGCCTGCGCCGCCACAGGTTGTAGGCACTTTTCTCGCCGTTTGACCGCCGCCATCAGCCACTCCACCGCCTCCGAGGGAGTGAGGGGCAAAAATTCAACGACCTCCCCCACCCGTTGGATCTCCTGAACGAGAGGGCGTTTCAACTCCTCCCGTCGCCATGGGCCTTCCCAGAGGAGAACGAGACAGGTCGTTTCTGGAAGGGCGGAGAGCCGTGGGGCGAGCTCGGCCTGGTGGGCTGCCACGATTCGTTGCGCCTCCTTAACGATAATCAACCGTTCCCTTGGCGAGCCGCCGAGTGCTCTTTCCTCTGAACGCGAAGGCGACGATTTAAGGGGCAGGGTTTCACAGGCTTGAACCAATGGGAGAAAGTCAGCAGAAGCCCCGGACACCACCTCGCGATTGAACAGGCGTGTCTCATCCGTCAGGAGCAGGTCTTCCAGATGACGCAGCGCTTCATCTCTGAGGAATGTCTCTTCCCCAGCGAAGAGGTAGACCGGGGCGACAGCGACAGGGGCTCCCCGCCCCCGCTGCCAGGATGACCAGAGGGCTGAGGATTTCAGGAGACCCATGGAACGGTTTAGTATCCTGGCTGGCCTGAGGGTGCGGTCGTTGAGGGCGGCTCGCGTTTTGGGACGAGTCGTTCCGAGGTCCCGCTCCCGGCGCCGAACCCTTCGATGGTTCGTTTCCCGATGTCTCGGGCCAGCTTATCCCAGATCACCTCACGGGCTTCTTCTTCGGTGAGTCCATTGATGGGATCAACGGTCTTCGCAAAGAAGCGATGGACCCCCTCCATGTTCGATTCCTTCCACAGCGTCTCTTTGGTCGCCCTATCGTAAAAGTAGACATCCACCAGAACCCAGAGCTTGAACTGCTGGGCGACTTGATTGGCGTCGTAGGAGAGCGGTTCGAGAATGTAGCGTTTAATCGCGCCGGCAACGACGCCGTCCGCGTTTTCCTCATTGACGACAGGGAACCGTCCATCACGCAGGAACTCGTCCACGACCCGCAGCGTCAACTTGTCCTCGAGCCCAAACTGCTGGGTCTCATTGATGAACGGGCGGATAGCCAGCTTCCGGACGTGTTGTGGGAGGATCTGGGGGTTTGGGGTGTAATACTTGGCAGGGCACCCCACGAGGCTTGCAGTTCCTACAAGCAGTACCGCGACTTTAAACCCTTGTCTCACGAAACAATCAATGTCCATTAGGGAACCTCCGATGGGCTAGTGTTTGTGACGATGTTTATGAGCCGTTTGGGAATGTAAATGACACGACTGATGGATCGCTGACCAACGAATACCTGGACCTTGGGGTGCTGGAGCGCTTGCGATCGGGCTTCAACTTCTGTGGTTTGCTGTGGGACCGTGATGCGTCCTCGGACCTTGCCATCCACTTGGATGACGAGATCAACGGTCTCACCCGTCAACCAGGCCGGGTCGGCCTGAGGCCATGGCTGGCGATGGACATCGCCTGACAACCCCATTCGTTCCCACAACTCAGCACCGATGTGCGGGGCAAACGGGGCGAGCAGCACCAGGAGGGTCTTGATGCCATTTCGGGACGGCTCATCCCCGAGGGCCGGGTAGGCCGTCAGGGCGTTCACCAATTCCATCGTGGCGGCAATCGCCGTGTTAAACTGATAGCTCCGCTCGATGTCCCGGGTCACCCTGTGAATGGTCCGGTGGATGATCCGCTCGAGAGCCGGGGACGTCGGGCGACTCATGTCCTTTGATGTGCCCAGCCGTTCGACCAGCCGCCAGACACGGTTCAAGAATCGCCAGGCCCCCTCCACCCCATCCATCGTCCATTCCAGTTGTTTCTCAGGGGGAGCGGCGAAGAGGATAAAGAGCCGAGCGGTGTCCGCTCCGTAGCGGGTGATGATGTCGCTAGGGTCAACGACGTTGCCACGGGATTTGGACATCGCGGCTCCTCCCAAGGTGACCATGCCCTGCGTCAAGAGACGAGCAAACGGCTCATCGCTCGTCACCAGCCCCAGGTCGCGCATCACCTTGTGCCAAAAGCGCGCGTAAATGAGGTGCATACAGGCGTGCTCAATCCCTCCGATATACTGGTGCACCGGCAACCAGGCGTTGACCCGCTCTCGATCAAAGGGGACATGATCATTCTGGGGATCCACATAGCGGGCATAGTACCAGGAGGAATCCACAAAGGTGTCCATGGTATCCGTCTCACGCTCCGCGGGATGGGCACACCGAGGGCACCGGATGTGGCGAAACTCGGCACATTGCGCCAGCGGGGATTCTCCGGATCCGGTGAATTGGACCCCTGTCGGGAGTACGACGGGCAACTCAGACTCCGAAACCGGTACCAGGCCGCAGCCCTGACAATGAACGATCGGGATGGGGGTTCCCCAATACCGTTGTCGGGAGATCAGCCAGTCCCGTAGCTTATACGTCACCGCGCCCTTCCCTTTGCCCTGGCTGACCAACCACGCAGTGATCTGCTCCGTAGCGGTTTCGGAGTCTAGACCTGAGAATCTCCCTGAGTTGATCAAAGTTCCAGGACCCTCGTAAGCGGTCTCACGAGAAGGAAAGGAAGGGGATGAGGGGGGACGAATGACCTCTCGGACGGGCAACCCATGACGCAGGGTAAATTCCAGGTCGCGTTGGTCGTGGGCGGGAACCGCCATGATCGCCCCCGTCCCATATTCCATCATCACGTACTCAGCGACCCAGATGGGGAGACGTTCCTGATTTACGGGATTGATCGCTGTCTTTCCGAGGAACACCCCTTCTTTGGGACGGTCCGCGGCAGCTCGCGTCTTGATGGTTGCTTGCTTTAGCCGTTCACGAAACTGCTCCAGGGCTGGTCGGCAGGCAGGGGTCACCAAGCGCTCAATCAGGGGATGTTCAGGGGCCAAGACCATGAAGGTCGCCCCAAACAGGGTATCCGGACGCGTGGTGAAGATGCGAATGGCGAGCTCTCCAACCGCCTTCCGCTGATCATCCCACACCGGAAACTCGACCTCTGCGCCAACGCTTTTCCCGATCCAATGTCGCTGCATGAGGAGAACCTCTTCCGGCCACCCCTCAGTTAAAAGGCGGTGGTCTTCCAAGAGTTCTTCTGCATAGGCGGTGATGCGCAGGAACCATTGTTGGAGGGCCTGTTGGGTGACCGCCGTATGACAACGCCAGCAGACCCCATCGTGGACCTGTTCGTTGGCGAGCACGGTCTGACAGGATGGGCACCAATTCACCAAGCCTTGCGCGCGGTAGGCCAGGCCTCGCTCAAACATCTTGATGAAAAACCATTGGTTCCAGCGGTAGTATGAGGGATCGCAGGTTGCGATCTCCCGGTCCCAGTCATAGGAGATCCCCAGGGCCTCGAGTTGCCTACGCATCTCGGCGATGTTCTCTCGAGTCCAGCGTTCGGGATCCACCCCGTGTTGAATGGCCGCGTTCTCAGCGGGCAGGCCAAAGGCGTCCCAGCCAATGGGATGGAGGACGCAGGCCCCGCGCATTCGATGAAACCGAGCCAGCACATCGCCAATAGTGTAGTTCCGCACGTGCCCCATGTGGATTCGGCCGCTGGGATAAGGAAACATGACGAGACAGTAGAACCGAGGTTGAGAGGGAGGACCGTCAAGACAGGCGAAGGCCCGTTGGCGTTCCCACTGCTCTTGCCACTTATGTTCGATGGCGGTTACGTCGTAGACGGATGGGTTAGAACTCATCCCGAAACCCTCCTCGGGCTGCAGCCTCGGAAGGGCGGCCTGCGGCGGCGTCAGGCTCGCTCGGCATACCGTTCCGTCGTCAAGTATGCCGTCGCTCGCCTTCCTGGCCTCGGCGCGCCCCCCGAGGCTTCGCTTACCGAGCATGGTTTC
>JACPXA010000080.1 GCA_016196785.1 Elusimicrobiota bacterium | reverse complement strand
TTCTCCATCGGCATCGTTACACGATCTTTCTCATCTCAGCAGGGAGTCTGCTCCTAGGAGCCTTTGTCGGGTTTGGCGGGAGCTTGGTCCTTTCCTCCCAGCGGGGGGAGATCGTCGCCAAAGTCAATGGCCAGAAGATCCCCATGCGCCTCTATACGCTGCACCTCGAGCGGGCGCTCGAGCAACTCCGTCAGGGAGGACAGGAACCTTCAGAGGAAGCCATCAAACAGCGGAAGGGTGCGGTGCTCTCTGAGCTTCTCCAACAGGAGGTCTTCTATCAAGAAGCCCAGCGGTTGGGAATCAAGGTGAGCGACGCCGAGGTCGCGTCCCTCATTCACCAAGTCCCGACGTTCCAGCGGAAGGGACAATTCGATCAACAGGCCTATTTCTATGCGCTCCGCTATGGATTGCGAATGACCCCTGAAGAGTTCGAACAGGAACAACGGCGCCAAATGGCAGTCTTTAAACTGCGTCAATTGCTTCTCACCGGGGTGAAAATCACCGACCGTGAGGTAGAGGCGGAACGCCGGCGGCGAGCCTCTTCCCGGAAGAAACAAGACGAGGAATCTACCCTAGACCGTGAAGCGCTTCGGAGCACCCTTCAGCAGGAGAAGGCCGTGCACGTCTTGAACGAGTGGGCTCGCCAGTTGAACCAGCGAACGAGGCTGCAGGTTTTCCTCGATGAACTGGGAGGAAACACCTCGTAACATCGGCCGGGTCAACCAAGAGAGGGCGATAGATGTAGAAGGCCTCCAAAACGCGGGGGCCTTTTCAGTGTCACGCAACGCACACAAAACCATGCCAACGCTTGTGGTTGTCGGCTCGCAGTGGGGCGATGAGGGCAAAGGAAAGATTGTCCACTTCCTGGGCCAGCAGGCGGATTGGATTGTCCGTTACCAGGGGGGGAACAACGCCGGCCACACGGTCGTCTTTGATGGCCAGCGCTTTGTGTTGCATCTCCTCCCGGCGGGGATTCTGTTAAAAGGAAAACGCTGCGTCATCGCCAATGGGGTGGTCGTTGATCCCGAGGCGCTCTATGAGGAGGTCAAGCTCTTAGAGCGGCAGCGCATCCGCGTGCGGAAGCGTCTGTTCGTCTCCACCATGGCCCATCTGATTCTCCCCTATCATCGAGAGTTGGATCGCCTGCGGGAGGAAACCCGTCATCGGGAGGCGCTCGGAACCACGCGGCGAGGGATTGGTCCCGCCTATGCTGATAAGGCCGCCCGCATCGGTATTCGAGTGGCCGATTACCTGGATTCGGCCACCTTCGAGACGTTGTTGGACCGCAACTTGCAGGAGAAGCACCCGCTGCTCGCGCGGGTGGGATCCCCCGCTCGACTGCGCCAACAGATCATGGAGGGCTATCCGCGCCTCCGTCGTTTCCTCCAGCCCTTTGCCGTTGACACCTCCCTTTTGCTGAATCGCGCCATTCAGCAGGGCCAACGTGTCCTGTTTGAAAGCGCTCAAGGGACGCTCTTGGACGTGGACTTTGGTACTTACCCGTATGTGACCTCCTCCAACCCGGTGGCGGGAGGGGCGTGTGTAGGGACTGGGGTGGGGCCAACGAAGATTGATGCCGTGCTGGGGGTTGTGAAAGCCTACACCACGCGGGTCGGCGAGGGGCCGTTTCCAACAGAGCTCAACAATCAGCAAGGGGCGATCCTCAGGACCCGTGGGCAGGAAATCGGCGCGACCACCGGACGGCCCAGACGGTGTGGATGGTTTGATAGCGTGGTGGTTCGCCATGCGGTTCGTGTCAACGGCATGGACCGATTGGCATTGACCAAACTGGATGTCTTGGAGGGCATCGCTCCGCTGCGGATGTGCGTCGCCTACCGCTACCGAGGACGCCTCTTGCGGGATTTTCCGCAGAGTCGGACCGTGCAGGCCGCTTGCCGACCGGTGTATGAAACGCTGCCCGGATTTCACGAACGGATCCAGGGGCTCACCCACCCCAAGCAACTTCCCTCCAATGCCTTACGCTACCTGCGACGGTTGGAACAGTTGGTAGGGGCCAAGGTCAGTTTGCTTTCCCTAGGACAGAGTCGAGAGGAAACGATCATCATGGATCGCCACTTCCCATGGCTGTCGGGCGTGCGGGTGGGGGCGGAGGGCAAGGATGAAAGCAGCATTGGCTCTTGAGTCCGGAGAGGTGTTTGTAGGTACCTCGGTGGGGGTTCCGGGAGAGGTCACAGGAGAGGTGGTGTTTCACACCGGCATGACGGGGTACCAGGAGATTTTCACCGATCCCTCGTACCGGGGGCAGATCGTGACCATGACCTACCCGCATATCGGGAACTACGGGGTCAATCATGAAGATCTCGAAGCCGCCCACCCTGCGGCGGCAGGGATTGTGATCCGAGAGTTGAGCGCGGTCTTCTCCAATTGGCGCGCCAAGGAGGGCCTCGAGGCGTTCCTCCAGCGGCATCGGCTCATGGGGATCTCGGGAATTGATACCCGCGCCCTCACCAAGCACCTACGGGAACAGGGGGCGCTGCGGGGCGTGATCTCCACCCAGGATCTGCAGGCCCGTCGGTTGGTGGCGAAGGCGAAGGCCAGCCCTACCCTGGTTGGGCAGGATCTCGTTCGAGAGGTCACCTGTGACCATCCCTATCGGTTGGGTCCACACGAAGTACGGGGCATCCCATTGAGTTCGTGGGAGGATGAGCGTGGACTGCAAGTTGGAGTCCCCCATGTGGGGGTCATGGACTTTGGAGTCAAGGTCCAGATCCAGCGCTGTCTTCAGGAACGGGGTTGCATCGTGACGGTGGTCCCGGCGAAGACCACCGCCCAGGAACTGATGCACCTTCGCACAGATGGAGTGGTACTCTCCAATGGGCCGGGGGATCCGGCGGCGGTCACCTATGCGGTTGAGACGATCCGCCAACTCCTTCATGAGATCTCCCAAGGTACCTTGCACGTTCCGCTCTTTGGCATTTGCCTGGGACATCAACTCCTGGGGCTCGCCCTGGGAGGGCAAACGTACAAGTTGAAGTTCGGGCATCATGGCGCCAATCATCCGGTGAAGGACCTGACCACTGGGAAGGTGGAGATTACCTCGCAAAATCACGGGTTCGCCGTGGACATCAACTCCTTGCCTAGCGGGGTGTTGGAGGTCACCCATCTGAACTTAAACGATCAGACCGTGGAAGGGATGCGGCATCGGCAGCTCCCGGTGTTCTCTGTCCAGTACCATCCGGAGGCCTCCCCGGGCCCGCACGATAGCCGATACCTCTTTGACCGATTTCTCCAGCTCATCCGGGGTGAAACGGCTCCCCATGCCTAAGCGGACAGATTTACAAAAAATTCTGATCATCGGGTCTGGACCAATTATCATTGGACAGGCCTGTGAGTTTGACTACTCCGGGACCCAAGCGGTCAAGGCGTTGAAACGTGAGGGGTTCAAGGTCGTCCTCGTGAACTCCAACCCTGCGACCATCATGACCGACCCCGAGCTGGCGGATGCCACGTATCTTGAACCGCTCATTCCAGAAACGCTGGAAGGAATCATTGCCCGCGAACAGCCACAAGCGCTCCTCCCGACGCTGGGTGGGCAGACAGCGCTCAACCTCGCGGTCGCGCTCGCGGAGCGGGGAACGCTGGCACGGTATGGGGTCGAGCTCATTGGGGCGCGGCTCGAGGCGATCCGTAAGGCAGAGGACCGCCGGCTGTTCAAGGCCGCCATGGAGGGGGTGGGGCTGGATCTTCCTCGTAGCGGCTACGCCACCAGTGTGACAGAGGCCGAGGCGGTCGCCAAGGCCATTGGCTTTCCCTTAGTCATTCGTCCCTCCTTCACCTTAGGGGGCGCCGGCTCGTCACCCGTCTTCTCCCAGGATGAATTGGTGGAGGCGGCTGCCCGTGGCCTCTCGGTGAGCCCCGTGGGAGAGATGCTCATTGAGGAATGGGTTGGGGGATGGAAAGAATTTGAGCTCGAGGTGATGCGGGATCACGCGGATAACTGCGTGGTCATCTGTTCGATTGAGAACGTGGATCCGATGGGGGTGCACACGGGGGATTCAATCACCGTCGCTCCGATCCAGACCCTGACGGACCGTGAATACCAACAGATGCGAGATGCAGCCTTCCGCTGTATTCGTGCCATTGGGGTGGATACCGGAGGGTCCAACATCCAGTTTGCGATGCATCCCCAGACCGGCCGAATGGTCATCATCGAAATGAACCCTCGCGTGTCTCGGAGCTCGGCCTTGGCCTCCAAAGCGACAGGGTTTCCTATTGCGAAGATCGCGGCGCTCTTGGCGGTGGGGTATCGGCTGGATGAGCTGCCGAACGACATTACGCAGAAAACCCCGGCGTGTTTTGAGCCGACGCTTGACTATGTCGTGGTCAAGATCCCCCGCTTTGCGTTTGAGAAGTTCACCGGGGCGGACCAACGGTTGAATACCTCCATGAAATCAGTGGGCGAAGTCATGGCCCTGGGGCGGACGTTTAAGGAAGCCCTGCAGAAAGCGATTCGAGGACTGGAGGTTGGGCGAGCGGGGTTAGGGGCGGATGGCCGCGGCATTGATCCCCAGCTCAAGGCGGTGATTCGAGCGACCGACCCCGCGCTCCGAGAACGATTCCTGGAAGACATCCGTGCCCACCTTCGGACCCCCAACTGTGACCGGATCTTCTACCTAAAGGCCTCGCTCCAGTGTGGGATGTCTCAGGAAGAGGTCGCCTGGATGTCCGGGGTTGATCGGTGGTTTTTACAGCAAATCCAAGAAATCATCGATGAGGAGGAGCGGCTCCGCCAGTTTGGACGCAGCCGGCGGGCCATTGGCCCC
>JACPXA010000079.1 GCA_016196785.1 Elusimicrobiota bacterium | reverse complement strand
GCCACCTTTTGGTCCAGGGAACGATTTTTCAGAAAGGAAGTCATTCCCGTCTGGCTTCCGCCCAGCAGTCCCAGGAGCAGAGAGCCTTGATCGACGGCGTAATAGTTCCGGCTGATGGAACTGTTGCTTCGGGCCGAATCGAACAAGCCCATCGGGCCCTGCAGGGCCGGGAATTGCTGAAGAATCCGCTGGATCTCCTGCATGACGATTTCCGGGGCGACTTGGAAAGCGGACGCCAGTCCGTACAAAGAGCCGACGTCTTGACGCAGAGTGCCGTCCCATTCCGCCAGTTCCTGTAAGCCGATTCGGCCGCTATAGCCGCCTTCGGGGAGAGAGGAGGCCGAAAGAATTCCGGGCAGGTTGTGGCCGCGCGCGTAATCCAGCTGGGCCGCCAGGAAATTCCAAAGGGCCGGCTGCATCGTGGAGTAGGTTTGCTCGGGCATGATCAGCGTGGGCCAGAACATCTGGAACGCGCCGCCGTCAAACGGCCGGATGGTTTCCAAGATGCGGCCCCCTTCCGTCCGGTAAAGCCCTTTGACGAGCGGCATGCCGCGCCAGGCCTCTTCCGGCAGGCCGTAATACGCCACGACGAACGCCAGACCGGCCCGCCACTCACTGCCGATACGGTCCACGTGGGTGCTGGAAAAGAGGTTTCCCGCGGTGTTGAACGATTGATAAAACTGTTTAACCGCCGGGTCATACAAGGCCTGATAGCCGGCCTGCTGCCGGTCCAGGAATGTCTTCGCCGCCGCGGCCAGATCCGCCCCTTTTTGGCTCTTGTCTAGGCCGGCTGTTTCCAATTGGCCCAGAAAGGCCGCAACCGCGGTGGTGAGATTGGCGTTGTCGACAAAGACGAACTCCGTCCGGTCGGGCCTCAGAGGGTCCAGCCGCATCCAGGGCAAAAGCCCGTTCCAGCCGAAGCGCGTTTGAACATCCAACAGAGAGTTCAACAAGGTCCGAGCCCGCTGCAGCGCCTGGTCCTGCGTGACCGAGGAAAGGGACCACCGCTTCGTCGAAAGATGTCCCCACAGCAAAAGGGTGAACCCAATGGAAGTCGGCTGGGTCCATTGGGCCTTGGAACCGCCGGTTTCATTCATGAAATCATAGGGGAATCCCGTGACAGGGTCGATGCCGGTGCCGGTCTCGAAGAACGACTCATTCTTCTTCAAAATCTCACTGCGCAATTGAGCCATTTCCGGAGTGAGTGCCGGATCGGTATCCGTCCTGCGCAGGGTCAGGGTGCGCGTGACTTCGTTTCCGGCGGCATCGAGGGCCGCGAGAACGATGGTGTTGTTGCCGACAGCCAGATCGACCTCTTTTTCCTGAGACGTTATCCGGCCGGCGTCGTCCACGCTGTAGGTGATGATTTGATACGCCATGTCCCAGCCGCCAGGTTTCAGTAGGGAGGGACTGGCCGTTTACCAGGATTCGAGCCTGATATTGCTCTTGGTTTGTCGAGGCCGCGGAGCCCAGCGTGATGACCGGTGCCACGGTATCGAGTGTGACGGACCAGGTAGCGGTAGAGGAATTTCCGGCCGCGTCGGAGAAGCTGCGTGCCAGCGTGTTGGCTCCCTCGGTGAGCGTGACGGCTTCGGTCTGAGTGACGCCGTCGACGGAATAGGAGAGGGTGTAGTCCGCCTGCCGGGTCAAGGTGGGGCTGGTCAGCGTGAGAACGGGTGCGATGGAATCGAGCGTGATGGTCCAGCTGACGTCGGTTTTATTGCCGGCGGTGTCGGAGAAACTGCGTGCCAGGGTGTTGGCTCCCTCGGTGAGCGTGACGGCTTCGGACTGAGTGCCGCCGTCGATGGAATAGGAGAGGGTGTAGTCCGCCTGCCGAGTCAGGATGGGGCTGGTCAGCGCCACCACTGGGGTCACGGAATCCAGAATGACTTTAGAGAGCGTGAGCGTGATGGTGTTGCCGGCAAGGTTGGTTTCCGAAAGGAAAAGACCGGTGTTGTCCCCCTCCTGCAAGGTGAAAGTTTTGGATTTGGCGACTCCATCCGAGGTGTAGTCCACTTTTAAAGATTTCTGATTGGTTAAGGTGGGAATAGCGCTTTGAATCAGAAGCGCCGGTACCATCGAATCCAATTCTTTTGGAATGGATGAGAATTTCTGTTGGTCATGCTCCACCCTCGAAACACTGGCCGTATTCAGGGTCAGGTATCCGGCGGCTCCGCCGTCTCCCATGCCTTGGCTCTTCCAACCCAGTTTGACCAACTCGTCTCTTTCCGTCCTGTTGGTGGTAAAAAAATGCATCCCCCCGGGGCTGGAGTTATAAAGGCGGTATAAGGACGCCAGAGGCGAGATTTCCGGAGGACGATTCAAAAGATAACCGACGAAGTTTTTGTCCTGCCAGCCGGCGGCAACGAGGGCGTTTTTTTCGCCCTCGGATAGGGTGTAGTAGTTTTCTCCGGTGTAGGGGTTCTCTACATTATAAAAAGGGGAGAGATCCGTTCCGGGAGAGGAAGAGACGTAAGCGATGGGCTCTCCCCCCAGCTCCAGGACATAGCCGGGATCGAGGTCCTGGGTGGTCCCATACTGGTGGTCTCCGTTGGAGGCGTTGTAAGAGCGGTAAACAGGGATGTTGAAGGTGGTTGAGGGTGTGAGCGCGAGGTATCCGGCGGCTTCACTGGCTTCCCCCATCCCTTCGCTGCGCCAACCCTTCGCCATCAACTCATCTCTCTCAGCTCTACTGGTGGTAAAAAAATGCATCCCCCCTGGGTTGGGGTTATAAAGCCGGTAGAGAGGTGCGATGTCGGGGGGAGTGTTCACAAGATATCCCACCGATCCTTTGTCTTGCCAGCCGGCGGTAACGAGGGCGTTTTTTTCGCCCTCTAATAAGGTGTAGTAGTTTTCTCCGGTGTGGGGGTTCTCTACATTATAAAAAGGGGAGAGATCCGTTCCGGGAGAGGAAGAGACGTAAGCGATGGGCGCTCCATTCAGCTCCAGGACATAACCGGGATCGAGGTCCTGAGTGGTCTTGTACTTGTGGTCTCCATTGGAGGCGTTGTAAGAGCGGTAAACAGGAGTGTCGAAGGTATGGATGGTTGAAAAAATGCCGTTTTTGTATTCGAAATCTCTTTGGGTTTGTTTATCGAAGCCGCCTTTTAAACTGCCCAAGCTGTCGTAGATTAAATGGAACTGTGAGTTATCGAGGGTGGTTTCAAGAGGGCTTGTCGTGTCCAACGTCCAGGTGGAGCCGTCTTGAAGCTTGATTTGGGAGATTTGGCCGCTCGTGATGCTGAACGGCGCGGAACGGGCGAGGGCATTGGCCACCAGCGCACGTTGGATCAGCTCCTGCTGTTGGCTCTGCTGGCCCGCGAGCACCTGTGTCAGCGGGACCGAATCGGCCCGATCCTCTTTATCTAAAAATGGAAGGGAAGGGAGCTCAGCCCAGGAAGCTGTGGGAAGGATTTGTGTCCATAGGAATGCGATGGTGGTGATAAGGGCGATCCACCGACGAGGCCGTTGGATCAGGATCATAGATTCGGGGAGTTTCTGTCTATTTTTCGCCATTGATAAATTGCGCAACGTCCTTCCTATAATGGAAGGATACTGGAAAATGATGGAATTGTCAAGAGACGGCGAAAATTTACTTCAGGCGGGAAAGAACGACTTTTTTGGGAACAGGAGGCGTTACTGGTGGTGCCGGGCTAGAAGTGCGTTTCGACCAGCGTTTGATCGACCCATTTGTCATAAGGGCCACCCGTTCTGACGAATTCCTGGTATCGCTGTTGCCGGGTCGTCGGATCCGGCCCTAATTGGGCATAATACGGATCATCATCAACAAGGGGGTCTTTCTCGCCGAGGGCATAGTGTCGGTAACTGGACCAAGGATAGTCTTCAGCCTGTTGGACGATTTCGGCCCGAAGGGGGTTTCGTTCGATGTATCGGCCGCATTCCAGGAAGTAACTTTCCTCAATAATCCAAAGGTTTTTGTATCGTCCTTGCCAGAGGTGCCCAACATAGCCGGTTTTTTCCCGATACCACCGGGAATACCCGAACAGGAGAAGCTGCATCAGCTTGGGCAATTCCAGCCTTTCTCGATCTGTCCCAGGAGATGGAGGTGATTCGCCATCAGGCAATAATGGGAGAGTCTCCAGGGGTATTTTCCCTTGGACTTTTTCAGTAGACCCTTGAAGGTTTGGAAACCCTCTGGGATCTCGAAGAGGAAGAGGCGGTTATTCCCTCTGGCAATCAAATGATAATAACCGCCATCCACTAAAGATCTAGGTTTACGCGGCATTGAGCAAACCCCCTTTGCTCAGCATGGCACCACCAGTAACGCCTCCCATTCCTTTTTGAAACGGCCTTGAAAGAGGTGCCCCACCCGATGGTGTTGCCGGTTGAAGCGCTGCGTGTAGAGCCCATTCAGGTGTCGCATTCCTGCGGAAAGGTTGGGATCGTGTGTTTCGAGGAGGAGGTGATAATGGTTGTCCATCAGGCAGTAGCCGTAACAGAGAAAGCGATAGCGGTCGATCACTTGAACCAGGAGCTTCAGGAACAGCTCTCGATCGGAGTCGTCCCAATAGATGGCCTCGCGCGCGTTACCCCGACAGGTCAGGTGGCACAACGCACCGGAGAACTCAATTCTGCGTGGTCGGGCCATTTACTCCCCCGTCATCTTGGAATGTTGCATTGCAAGACCTGACCCCATTACTTCGGTGCCGAAGCACCGCCTTCTTGTTGACTCGCAGGCCGCCGGCCCGCAGGGTCTTGTAGATCTTCCGGTAGCCGTAGACCCCGCGGCTGCCGGTCCACGCCGTTTCAATGGCCGCCACCAGCTTCGGGTTCAGCGGCCGAGGCGGCCTGGGGCGGGAACGGTAGTACCAACTGCTCTTGGCCAACTCCGCTGCCTTGAGCGCTTGGGTCAGAGACAAGCCGTTCTCGTCCATCAGCCGCCTCACCATTTTCCGTTTGCCCCGAACTCCGGCATCCCGGCCAACTTTTTTTGGGCGTCGATAATCAGGGCCTGGGATCCGGCCAGCTCCCGAAGCCGCCGCATCTCTTCTTGGACGGGGTCTCGGTGTTTGGGATTGCGCTGGTCCTTCAGCCCCTGCTTG